>PLSZ01000689.1 GCA_003164305.1 Acetobacteraceae bacterium | reverse complement strand
AGCGATCGACCAGCGCGACGAGGCGTAGCGCCTCCTGCCAGTAATCGCGCGCCGACTTCACCTCCGGGCCGATATCGGGAAAAAACTGAATGCCGACCTGCACGATCCACCTCCGTGACGAATGCTCCGCGGATGTTTTGACAGCCCACCGCGCCCGGCTCAACCCTGGCCCTGATCTCCGGGCGGCATCCCCCGCTGTGGCCCCTTGCGGGCGATCCGCGTTGATTGGCCGAGGTTTTTAGCCGAAAACACCGCCTCGCTTCGATGAGTGCCACAGCCATGCCCGAGCTTTATCTGCATAACACCCTCACCCGCCGTAAGGAGCGGTTCGAGCCGGTCGATCCGTCGAATGTACGGATGTATGTGTGTGGCCCAACGGTTTACGACCTGGTGCATGTCGGCAACGGCCGCGCCGTCGTGGTCTACGACGTGTTGTACAGGCTGTTGCGGCGGCTGTATCCAAAAGTCACCTACGTCCGGAACCTCACGGATGTGGAGGACAAGATCAACGCCCGGGCCGCCGAACTCGGAATTCCGATCGAGACGCTGACCGAGCGAACCACCGCCGATTTCCATAGGGATGTCGAAGCTCTGGGAGCGCTGCCCCCGGACGTCGAGCCGCGCGCGACCGGTCATATCCGGGAGATGATCGCCATTATCGAGCGGCTGATCGCGTCGGGGCACGCTTACGAAGCCCAGGGACATGTGCTTTTCGCGGTGGGGAGCTTCGCCGATTATGGGAAGTTCTCGGGCAGGAACGCGGACGAATTGCTGGCCGGGGCGCGGGTCGATGTCGCTCCCTACAAGCGCGACGCCGGCGATTTCGTCCTATGGAAGCCCTCGCCGCCCGAGCTTCCGGGCTGGGACAGTACCTGGGGACGCGGGCGTCCGGGTTGGCATATCGAATGCTCGGCGATGGCCTGGCGTCATCTGGGGGAAACATTCGATATCCATGGTGGCGGCACGGACCTGATCTTCCCGCACCACGAGAACGAGGTCGCCCAAAGCTTGTGCGCCTTTCCCGGCAGTCATTTCGCTCGCTACTGGGTGCACAACGGCATGCTTCTCGTCGATGGCGAGAAAATGGCCAAATCACTAGGCAATTTCACCACGCTCCGGGACGCGTTGCGTCGCGCGCCGGGAGAGGTCATCCGATTGTTACTAATTCGCACGCACTATCGTTCCACCCCGGATTTCAGCGACGCGGCGATCAATGAGGCGAAAAAGGAACTCGATCGGTTCTATCGCGCGCTGGAACGGAGCCCAGATGCTGGCGGAGGAATCGTGCCGGACAAGGTGATGGACGCGGTGTGCGACGATCTGAACACACCGCTCGCGTTGTCGGCGATGCACGCGCTGGCTGATGCCGCGCTCGCGGGCGACGCGGGTGAGGCGGCCAACCTGCGCGCATCGGGCCAGTTGATGGGCTTACTGACCCAGGCACCCGAGGCCTGGTTCCAGGGAGGCACCGAAGATACGGACGCCATTGAGAAAGCGATCCAGGAACGTCTGGGCGCGCGGAAATCCCGGGACTTCGCCCGGGCCGACGCGATCAGGGCAGACCTCGCGGAACGTGGGATCATCCTCGAGGACGGACCTGGTGGAACAACCTGGCGGAGATCCCGCTAAAGCAGAGAGTTTCAGTATGAAGAAGTTGCTTTTTCTCATGGTTATCGGATTCGGCGGTGCCATGCTGGTGAAGGGGGGACATGTCGTGATTACCCCCGGTAACCAGGTGATTGTCGCCGGATACCAGGTGCCCCTTCCGGACAGCGTCCAGAACTCGCCGGCGATGGGCATCGCCGCGTCGATGTTGCGGACGCATGTCGCACCCCAGGCGGCGGCAGCGGATCCTCGGGCTGGGGCAGTCCAACCGGGGCGGCCCGCGTTGCCGAACGTGACCTCGGCCGCCGCCACATATAACGCCAACGCGCCGGGTGCTGGCCCGGCAAGCAATTCAGACCAGCTCACCACGATGGCGAAGGCATTGCGGTAGCGACAGGCCGGCCGGCGCGTGACGCGGCCGGCCGGCCGGCAGTTTTCCCTGGCGGCTTCTCCCTGGCCGTTTCGCCTCTGGTTCAAGGCAATGCTTCCGGCCCGTTTGAGCGGAGAAGAATTTTCGCGCGCCTGAACCGAGCCAATCAGCGGTAACATCTCAGGCGAAGCCCGGCGCGGTCGCGGGCCTCCCATCGCAATTGGACGCCGATCAACGATTGCGAGAAGCGCATTATGCGCAGGTATTATCCTCGTCCCGCGGCGATGATAGGCGAAGGCTGGTTGTTGAGCGGGAATGCCGGCCCCAATCCAGACAGTCACGCGCGGAGCGCCAGTCGGGCGCCGCCGACCCTGGGCGTTGGTCAAGGTCAGGGAATTATGGCAATGATCAGCACGATGGTAACGGAACATGCACAATCACCTGACCCCGCAAGCAGCATGTCACGGTGACACTGCTCGATTGCCATCGGCGCGGCCGGGTATATGGCGCGACGCGGTGATCGGCATGTCAAATTGAACTCCTTCTCAACGTGACCGGGCGAGACGGTGGCGCCGATCTGCGTCCGTCCGGGAACACGCCGGTCGTCGTCCTGGTTCGGCCGCAACTCGCGGATAATATCGGTGCCTGCGCCCGAGCCATGGGCAATGGGGGGCTGTTCGAGCTGCGACTGGTCGCTCCGCGCGACGGCTGGCCGCAGGAGAAGGCGTGGCGCAATGCCTCCGGCGCGGATCGTATTCTGGACGCGGCGACCGTGCACCCCACCGTGGCCGAGGCGGTGGGCGACCTGCATCATGTCCTCGCGACCTGCCCGAGGCCTCGGCACATCATCAAGCCCGTCCTGACCGCGCGCGGCGCGGCGGCGGAATTGCGCGCGATCACCTCGCGTGGCCTTCGCGCCGGGCTATTGTTCGGGCCGGAGCGGGCGGGCCTCGATAATGACGACATGGCATGCGCCGACGCGCTGGTTCGCTATCCGTTGAACCCGGGTTTCATGTCGCTGAACCTGGCGCAGGCGGTGATGATCATGGCTTACGAGTGGTGGAGCGATCAGGATGACACGCCGCCGCGGGACTTCATGACCAACGAGACTCAGGTGGCGACCAAAGCGCGGCTGGAGGGCTTTCTGACCCATTTGACCGCCGAACTGGATGCGAGCGGCTTTCTCCGCAATCTGCCGAAGCGGCCCGGGATGGTCCGTACCATCCGGCATTTGTTCCAACGCGGAGAGGTGACGGAACAGGAGCTTCGCACCTTGCACGGCATCGTTACCGAGTTGTCGCTGGGGCGCCGGCAACGGGGACGCGACGAGGCCGCCATCGGCGAAGACGGCGCACGGGACGCAGGCTCGCATTCCATGCCTTCGAACGGTGACCGGAAATAGCGCCGCCGCTGGCGGTTTCCCTCGAACCACGGGGTCAACGGGCCCGCCGGTCGAATCCATGTGGAAGGCACCGGCCGCCGCACGATATATTCACGAGGCGGCGATCGGGGGGGGGCCGCCGATCGCGGAACGGAGCGCAACGGATGACGGACCTGCATTGGCTGCCCGAGATGCCGGACTGGCGAGCGCGCCTGCGTGGTCTGGCCAACGGGCCAGGACCGGTGTGGGACAATGCCGTCACCCTCGCCGGCGCCCGCGTCAACTTTGTGCTGACCAACGCGCTGGACGAAATGGTCCGCCGGGTGATGGATGGTCCGCCCGTGGGATTGGCGACGAAGCCGGTGCGTCTGGCGGTCCTCGGCTCCAGCACGTTGACACATTTGCTCCCCGCGATCCGGGTCGCCGGAATGCGCCGAGGCATCTGGATCGATACATACGAGAACGATTTCGGCCAGTACTGGCACGAGCTGTCCGATCCGGCTTCCCCCTTGCACGAATTCCGCCCGACTTCAGTCCTGCTCGGGCTGGACGCGCACGATCTGACAGCGGGCGTCACCGCGGCGATGGACGCGGAAACCGCCGCCGCCGCGCTGGCCGACGTGGCGGAGCGGATACGCTCGACGTGGCGCCTCGCGCGCGAAACGCTGCGCTGCCCGGTCCTGCATCAGGCCGCGCTGCCGGTGTATCCGGCGCTGCTAGGCAACAACGAACACAGGCTCGCCGGCTCCCGCGCCGCGTTCCTGGATCGTCTCAACGCGCGGGTCCGGGTCATGGCGGAGGAAGAGGGGGTCGATATCCTCGCGCTCGACGATCGGGCCAGGCAGGACGGGATTCGCGCATGGCACGATCCTGGATTGTGGCATCGCGCCAAACAGGAAGTGAGCTACGCCGCCGCGCCGATGTTTGGCGATCTCGTCGGCCGCTGGGTCGCGGCGAAACAGGGGCGTTCGTTCAAGTGCCTGGTGCTCGACCTCGACAACACGGTCTGGGGCGGGGTCGTTGGCGACGACGGAATGGAAGGGATCGAACTCGGCCAGGGGTCGCCCCTGGGTGAGGCGTATGTCGCGTTCCAGGACTACGCGCGCGAACTGAGCCGGCGCGGGGTCATCCTGGCTGTATGCTCCAAGAACGATGAGGCCAACGCGTTGGAGCCGTTCGAGAAACATCCCGACATGGTGCTGCGGCGTGGCGATATCGCGAGCTTCGTCGCCAATTGGTCGGACAAGGCGGGCAACATCCGGGCGATCGCCGAGGAACTTAACATCGGCCTGGATTCCCTGGTGTTCATTGACGACAACCCGTTCGAGCGTAACCTGGTGCGCCAGGAATTGCCCATGGTCGCCGTGCCCGAGGTCTCCGACGACCCGACGGGTTATCCCATCGCGCTCGCCGACGCCGGCTATTTCGAGGGACTTTCGGTCACCGATGAGGACCGGGAGCGGACCAGCCAATATCAAGGCAACAAGGCCCGGGACGCGCTGCAAGCGTCCACCACCGACCTGCCCGCGTATCTGCGCGGCTTGGAGATGCGCTTGATCGTCAAGGGCTTCGACAGGGTCGGGCTGCAGCGGATCGTGCAACTGATCAACAAATCGAACCAGTTCAACCTGACCACGCGCTGCTACACCGACGAAGACGTGATCGCGGTCATGGCCGACCCTGAAGCCTTCGGGTTGCAGCTACGGCTGCTGGACCGTTTCGGCGACAACGGCGTGATCGCGATCGTGATCGGCCGGCTGCAACCCAACAAGGATCTGCTGATCGACACCTGGCTGATGAGTTGCCGCGTGCTCGGCCGTCAGGTCGAGCCGACCACCCTGAACCTCATCGCCAGCGAAGCACGGAAACTAGGAGCGCGCCGCCTGATCGGCACGTATATCCCGACCAGAAAAAATGCCATGGTCAAAGACCATTACACGAAACTGGGCTTTTCCGTTATCGAGACCGATCCGGCGGGCGGCAGCCGGGCAGTGCTGGATCTGGCCGGCTTCACGCCCGCCGACACCTTTATTCACGTGAGCGGGGGGTGACCAAGATGGCGACCGAAGCCGAGATTTATCCCGGGTTGACCACGATCTTTCACGACGTGTTCCTGCGTGACGATCTGACGCTGACTCCCGAATTGAATGCCAGGGATGTGCAAGGCTGGGATTCTTTCAAGCAGATCGAAATCATCATGGCGAGCGAGGAGCAGTGGAAAATCCGCTTTTCCACGCGGGAACTCGACGCGTTGCGCAGTGTCGGCGACCTCGTCCGGACCATCGCCACGAAAACCGGCGGATGACGGTTTATGCCCCCCGCGTTGACATTGCCCGTCGGTCGTGACGCCCAAGTATCGTCATCCTCGGGCTCGACCCGAGGATCGGCCAACCCAGACACGTTGTTCGACTTCCGACTTCCTTGGCCGGTCGAGAGATCCTAGGGTCGAGCCCGAGGATAACGGGAAAAGGCGAACATTTTCCTCCCCGGAGGCTTATCCTGATGCGATGGGGTCAGGGCGCTGGCGTGACGGATGAGTGGCCGGTACGTCATTCCTCTGGCCGGTTGGTATTACGCGTCGGCGGGCGCGTGCCGCTGAACGTGGCGGCCCACCTGGATTTGGTAGTTTTCGCGATACCGGTCACTGACCTGCTGATGCATCGCGAGCGCGGCGGCATCCCGCTCCGCTGACGGCGGTTCGATCAGATCGAAATGACCGTAGGTGTCCTCGCCGCGCACCAGCATCGCCTTGCAGCGAACCGGACTGTCCACGCGGACATGAGTCGGGATGTAGTTCAGGCCGATCCCGACGCGGCGGTGTGAGGCGTTGTTGGGGGCCGACCGGTGCACCGCGAATTCATGATGCAGAGAGAATGAGCCAGCCGGCAGAGCCATCGCCACCGGGTTCGCGTCGTCGAACGGCTCCATGATCGTTTGGCCGGCACGATTGATGCTGTTGGCCAGGCCAAGCGGCGCGTGGTGCAATTCTCTGGGCTGCCCGCGGCTGGAGAGTTGCTCCATGCACCCGGCTTCCCGGCTGGCATCGGTCAGAGCAACCCAGGCGCAGACCTGCTCATGCGGGTCCAGGCCAAAGTAAGCGCCATCCTGGTGCCATGCGGCGTAGGTTGGCGAATGCGGTTCCTTGATGAAGAACGTGCTGGTCCAGACCAGGATATTGGGGCCGATCATATCCTCGACCGCGTCGAGGATCTTGGAATGGCGGATCAGCGTGTTGAACCAGGGCGAATGCGCGTAGGCGTGGGAGCGCCATTTGACGTCCGCTTCGGCGACCGGCGAGCCAAGTTCCGCTTCCAGACGTGCCAGGCCGGCGAGACAGGAGCCGATTTCGTCGGGTGTTAAAGCGGGGATGGGGAACAGAAAGCCATTGTAGTGGTAGGAGTCGATCTGCTCCTGGATCAGCGCTTTCATTGGGTTCCTCCTTCTTTTCATACCCGCCGTTTCGTGGTCGCGGTTCGTATCAGTACGATCCAGGCGCCTGACGGGCAAGCGTTCGCCCCTGTGGCCAGATCGCGGTAGGGCCGCTCATCACTGGCCCCCCCCCCGCACAGAACCGTATGGGCGGCTTTCCCGCATACGGCTCCCACCACGGGTGTTTGACGGCGAAACGTATGCTCGGCCATGGATGAAGGATACGGGCTCTGGGGAGCCAGTCG
>PLSZ01000295.1 GCA_003164305.1 Acetobacteraceae bacterium | reverse complement strand
GGTTCGTGAACCTCGCGCACGGCGCGTTCGCGATGATCGGCGGCTACATCGCTGTCACGCTGATGAACAGCGGGCAGGTTCCGTTCGGCTTCGCTCTGCTGGCCGCGTTCGTCGCCGTCGCCTTGGTCAGCGCCATCCTGGAACGCACGCTTTACGCACGGCTGTACCGCGCCGGCGAACTGGAACAGGTGCTGTTCACCATTGGCCTGATCTTCATGGCCGGAGCCGTCGTGCGCCAGATCTTCGGCCCGGTGCCCTTGCCCATGCACCCTCCGGCGATCCTCAGCGGCCAGCTCGATCTCGGCTTCCGCAGCTTCCCGCTGTACCGCGCTTTCCTGATAGTCATGAGTTTCGTGCTGATCGGCATCTTATGGTTCGGCGTCGAGCGCACCAGCTTCGGCGCCCGCCTGCGCGCCGCCGTCGACAACCGGCGCATGGCGGAATCGATCGGCATCGACACGAGTTCGCTGTTCACGATGACCTTCGCCCTCGGTTCCGGCCTCGCCGCTCTGGGCGGGGGCCTCGGAGCCGACATTCTGGCGATCTATCCAGGCTACGCCGTCGAATATCTGGTCTACTTCCTGATGGTCGTCGCGGTCGGCGGCCTGGGCTCGATCCGCGGCCCCTTCGTCGCGGCGCTGCTGCTGGGAATCGGCGACACCGCCTGCAAATATCTGGTGCCCGAGTTCGGCGCCTTCTTTCTCTACGCCGCGATGATCGGCCTGTTGATGTGGCGGCCCGCCGGCCTGTTCGGGCGAGCCTGATCCGTGACGGATTCCATTACCTCAGCTTTGCGCCAACACCGGCTTCGATGGTTCGAGGCCATTCCCTGGATCACGGCACTCGGCGTTTATTTCGGCTTCGGCGATCAATTACCATTCTTCGGTCAGATGCTGATCACCATTTTGTTCGCGTTGTCTTTGGATCTGGTGCTTGGCTTCGCGGGGATCGTGACGCTCGGCCACGCCGCGTTTTATGGCGCGGGAGCCTACGCCGCCGGCATCTACGCCATCCATGTCTCGTCCGAGCCGCTGTCGGGCTTGTTGGTCGCCGCCGTCGCGGGCGCGGCGATCGGCGTGGGCTCCGGCCTGATCATCCTGCGCACCCGCGGGTTGACTCAATTGATGCTGACGCTCGCCATCGCCACGCTGCTCGCCGAGGCCGCGAACAAAGCCAGCTTCATCACCGGAGGCAATGACGGACTGCAAGGGATCGAGATCGACCCAATCGGCGGCCTGTTCCGTTTCGACATGTTCGGCCGCACCGGCTATCTTTATTGCCTGATCGTGTTGTTCTGCTGTTGGGCCGTTCTGCGCGTGTTGCTGGCGTCGTCGTTCGGCCAATCCTTGGTCGGCATCCGGGAAAACGTCACTCGCATGCATGCCATTGGCGCACCGGTGGCGGGACGCCTGTTGATCGCCTACGCGATCGGCGCGGCGATGGCCGGGATCGCCGGAGGATTGCTGGCGCAGACCACGCAGTTCGTCGGCCAAAGCGTGTTGAGTTTCGAACGCTCCGGTGAGATCGTCGTCATGCTGGTGTTCGGCGGCATCGGCCGGATTTACGGCGCCTTCATCGGCGTCGCGATTTACATGATCGCGCAAGACCAACTGGCGAAATCCCAGCCGGAATTCTGGAACTTCTGGATCGGCGCGCTCCTGGTGCTGACCGTGTTGTTCGCGCGCGGCGGCGTTCTGGGCTTGCTCGATAAGGCGCGCCGGCGATGACCGCCGCGCTTGAAACCATCGGTCTGGCGAAACAATTTGGCGCCATTCGCGTCGCCAACAACATTCATTTCCGCCTCGAACCGGGCGCGCGCCACGCGCTGATCGGTCCCAACGGGGCTGGCAAAACCACGTTCGTAAACCTGTTGACCGGCCGCCTGGCGCCATCCGGCGGGCGCATCCTGCTGAACGGCGACGACGTCACCCGCACCAGTCAGGCAGCCCGTGCGCGCCAAGGCCTCGCGCGGACGTTCCAGATCAACAACCTGTTTCCGTCGCTGACCGTGCTGGAAAATGTCCGCCTCGCCGTCGCCGAGCATCGCGGCCTGCTGACCCCGCGCCGCGCGCTGCTGGAAGCAGCCTTCGCCACACTGGAAAAACTCAATCTGGGCGCTGACGCATCCGCCGTGGTGCGCGAACTTCCCTACGGCAAACAGCGGCTTGTCGAAATCGCCATCGCGCTGGCATCGGAACCCTCGGTTCTGCTGCTGGATGAACCGGCCGCCGGCGTGCCTGGCGGCGAAAGCGGCATTATCCTCGACGTCATCGGCCGGTTTCCCGCCAGCATGGCGGTGCTGATGATCGAGCACGACATGGATCTGGTATTTCGTTTCGCCACACGAATCACGGTGCTGGTGCGCGGCTCGATCCTGGTCGAGGGCTCGCCGGACGACATCGCCGCCGATCCGCGTGTGCGCGAGGTTTATCTCGGGACCCGGTCGCATGAGTGAGACCAACCATCCGAAGCAACCACGTACCGGCCGCCTGTCCGTCATGCCAGGGCTTGACCCCATAGGCATCAAGTTAAAGGCTGAGACAGGCACGTTTGCTCCTTTTTCGTCATCCTCGGGCTTGACCCGAGGATCGCTGCCCGCACGCACGGCGTTGATTATACGCAACTACCGAGCGTCGATTGATGCTCGGGTCAGGCCCGAGCATGACCGTGAGAGGCAATTTCGACCCCGCCGAATCCTTAAATTGATGCCTATGCGGCCTG
Organism: Acetobacteraceae bacterium; assembly: GCA_003164305.1. The sequence goes on along the minus strand of PLSZ01000295.1, from coordinate 23,545 downwards.
ACCCTGGCATCTTGTGTCGCAGGCCCCGTGCTCTCAGGCAGACCACGGGTTTTGCGCAGGCCGATCCTCGGGGCGAGCCCGAGGATGACGTTGCGGCGGCGTCACGGCCGACGGCCAACGTCAACGCTGGTTGGTATAAAATCGTTCTGACCGAACCCGCGACCAAAAGCGCCCCTTATCGGGAGACTCATGACATCGGCGTTCATCCATGTTTATCGGCGGTTGAATCTTTCTTAACGAGGTATCCGATGCCGCCCCCCCCTTTCAGGAACAGCAAGAATCAATCGCCGACGCACGCCGGAAAGCGCCGATGCGATAAGACCGCCCGAGCCGATCCTCGGCCACCACCCTCATGCTGACCTGCGAAAATCTCTCCGCTGGCTATGGCACCACGATCGTGCTCGATCACGTGTCGTTCACGGTTGAGCCTGGAACGACCCTGGCCGTGCTCGGCCGCAACGGTGTCGGCAAAACCACGCTCCTCGCCACGATCCTTGGACATACCACCCGGCATGGCGGGACCATTACTTTCGCGGACCAATCGATCGGCGATCTGAAACCATTCCGGCGCGCGCGCCTTGGTCTTGGCTTCGTGCCGCAGGAACGCGAAATCTTTCCCTCGCTCACAGTCGAAGAAAACCTGACGGTCGCCGCTCGCGGCGCGGAAGGTAAGTTCGCGCGCGGCACGGAAAACCACACCGCCTCCCGCACGAATATCTGGACATTGGAACGGGTCTACGCCTTGTTCCCCAATCTCGCCGAGCGCCGCCGCGGCATGGGCAACCAACTCTCCGGCGGAGAGCAACAAATGCTCGCCATCGCCCGCGCGCTGATGGGCAATCCCTCGTTGCTGCTGCTTGATGAACCGTTGGAAGGCCTCGCGCCCGTCATCGTCGACCGGTTGCTGGAGGCGTTGCGTCACCTGCGCGCCGAAGCCGGCATGACCATGCTGCTGACCGAGCAACAAGCCAGACTGGCGCTGGAATTCAGCGACCGTGCGATCATTCTGGACCGCGGCCGCGTCGTCCACGCGGCACCGTGCGCGGAACTGCTAAAAGACCCGGACCGCCTGTCGGCGCTTCTGGGCGTCGCCCGTTAGATCACCCTTCGCGCGCCAGCCGCATGAACCGTGCCGCCAGCGCGATATCCGCCGCGACGTTCGCCCGCCGCCGCGCCGCTTCGTCGTCCTCGCCCCATTGTTCTACCTGAAAGAACTCCTCCAGCGCGCCCAGAGCGTGCGCTTCCGCCGCGTCCAGCCGCCCCTCGGCCAGAGCCAGCCCCAGGATCAAACTCCCCAGCGCCGGCACCGCGATCCCCAGGCCAGCGAGCACATACGGATCGTACCCGCCAACCACAAGCCGCAACGCGTTCACGCTGTCGCGATGTTGCTTTTCCGGAACGACCCCGGCCGTCACCCGCAGCGGCGCGTCGAACGTCAGCGCCGCCCAATCCAGCAACGGTTGCCACAGCCTGGCTTGCCGGTCCGCCAGTTCGCGCGGGATCTCGGCCCGGTAGCAAAGCAGATCCGTCTCGCCATAGCGCGCGATCGCGTCCGCCGTCGGCGCCGGATCCCGCGCGATCCGCTCCCGCGCGGTGCCGGCGACGCGCGTCAGCGGCGTATCGAGGTAACTCATCTCCCCACCCTTCTGGCCTCCCGCCTGCCGCCATTCTTCGGCGATCGCGGCGGCCAGAGCGGGCGGTCCCACGCGCAGCACGCCGCCGTTCGGCAAATGCATCGCTTTCCCGTCCAGCAGGACGCGGAATTCGCCGGCGTCCTCGGCCAGGCTGACGTCGTCCCAGAACCGCTTCACTTGCGCCCCCCGGCGACCGGCACCACCAGATCCTCGGCGCGCGCGCGGGCCAGCGCGTCGGGACACGGATCGCCGCCACCGGCCGCGCCCATGATATCCTTGCCGCCCAACAGCAACCCGGCGAACCCTTTGCCGCCGAGCCCCGACGACGACAGATCGACCTTCGCCGTGGGATCGCGCATCGGCCCGCTCACCCGCAGCGGCAAGACGAACCCCGTGCCGCCGATCTTCGCCCGCGGCCGCAGCCGCAGGCCCAATGTCTCGTGCGCGAGATCGACGTCGCCGCTGCCTTCAAGGATGAGCGCGGCGGTGTCCAACGCGAAGGGATCGACCGTCACGATGCCCGATTTCGCGTCCGCCCGCAGCGCGAAGCACCGCAGGTTGGTGACGTCGGCGCCATCGATGCGCAGCGGACGCAGCCGCTCCAGCCAGGAATTGACCAGCTTCGCGTCCAGTTGCCCGCCCTGCACCGCCAGCCCCGCGCGCCCGTTCAGCGTGGCGGCCAGTGCCCGCGGCGTGTCGCCGAGGCCCGTCAGGTCCGCTCGCGCCTCCAGCGTGCCCGTCGCCGCCGGAGGCAACCCGAACGCCGTCAATACCGGCCCCAGAGCCAGGTTCGGCGCATCCAGGGTCAGATGCACCGTCGGTGGCGCGGCGGCCGCGTCGATCGTCAGACCGGCGCTGAACCGCCGGTCTGGCGCGGTGACGGTGAAGGGGTCCAAACGCAGCACCCCGTCCTTGACCGACAGCCCGGCGGTGACCGCGCCGGCCTCAACCCCGCCGGCATGCACGCTGGCCAGAGCGAACGTCACATTGGCGTCGGCCACGCGGATCAATCCGAACGGCAGTTTGCCGTTGGGGATCAATGGACCATTTCGCGCCGCCCCGATGGGCGAATCTCCGGCCGCGTCCCCCGGCGCTCCCGCTGGCGCCGCGGCACCCGCCGCCGGCGTGGCGGGAGGCATCGCCAGCATGTCCAGATCCAGGCGCTTCGACACGACCCGCCCATCGACGCTCACCCTGGGCGTCCGGGTCACCGCCAGTTCGCCCGACAGATCGCCGGCGTTCGAGGTCAGCGTGAACGGCACCGGCCCAGGCGCGTCGGACAGATGCGCCTGGAACGCCACACCGCGCAGCGCGGGCGGCGCGTTCGCCATCACCAGAGACGGATCTGGCACATTCAGCGCCACATCCAGCGCGAAGCCCTCGAGCCGCCGCGGCGCCTCGATCGTCCCCTTCACGCTCCCCCGCGCCGAGGCGCCATTCCAGCTCAGATCCAGATCGACCGGGCCTGACCGGCCGCTCGTCAGCCAGCCGAGAGTCCCCATCGTTCCGGTAATACCCGAATCGTCGCCATCCAGACTCAATCGCGCGGACACCCGCATCGGTTCCTCGCCCTGACCGCGCAAGGTGACGTCATTCAATTGGACGCCGTTGGCGAATTCGGAGAGATCGATCGACCCCAGGTTCGCCGCCAACGACGTCAGGGTCGGCACCGGCCCGCCGCTATCCGCGACCTGGGCTCGCACCGTCAGACCTTTCAGCGACTTCAGCGGCAACCGAGGCAACAACGCGGCGAATTCCGCCGGGTCCGGCACGCTGGCGTCGAGGGCGAAGGTGTAGCCGCGCCCTTCCATCGGTCGCACGATATGGCCTTCCGCCGTGATTGTCGCGCCGCCCGACTCCAGCCGCACCGCCACAGGCCATGCCGGTGGCTCGAATTCGGCGCGTCCGGTCCGCGCGGTCACGGCGATCGCGCGCCCCTGGACGGTGACGCTGCCGGTCGCCTGCGTGCCGCCGCCCGCCGGCTCCGTCACGGTCAGGCTGGGGATGTCCGCGATCAGATGCTCCCGCGTACGGGCATCGTCCCAGCCGATCCGTCCATCCTGGACATCGACATCCTTGAACCAGACGGCGAGTTTCTCCCGCTCCGCTGGGCTCGTCGGGGTTTCCGGAGAGCCCTCAGGAACCAACTGGACCGGCGCTTCCTTCGCGGCGACCGGCTTTTCCCGTTCGAACACCCAGTTGCGACGGCCGTCCTTGTCGGTCTCCAGCAGAATGTCCGGCTTCACCAGTGTCACATGCGACACCTCGATCCGGTGTTCCAGCAGCGGCAAAAGCCCCAGACTGAGGTCCACCCGGCCGACCTTCACTATGTCCGGACGCGAGAAATCCGATCCCGGCGGGTTGGACAGCGTCACATCCTCGAGCGAGATCGTCGGCACCAATGACAGATCGATCCCCATCCGTCCGGAGATCGTCAGCGTCCGCCCTGTCGCCCGGTACACCGCCTCGACCAGCTTCGGTTTCAGGCTGGAGGGACTGAGCGCCCATGTGATCAGCCCGAGCACCAGCACCAGCGCGAAACCGGCGACCGAGAGGGAGACGTAAAGGTTATACCGGGGAGAACGGTCCATCGATCAACGGCCCTCGCGATATGGCTTCCGCGCCGGGGGCGCCGAGAAACCCAACGTGTGAAACGTCTCGACCATATGCGGCGGCAGATCCGCCTCCGCCCGCATGATGCCGCCGGCCGGGTGGGGAAACACCAGCGACCGCGCGTGCAAATGCATCTTCTCCGGCAGACCGGCGACGGTCGCGGCGAAGGCGTTGTTCTGATCCGGACGAGCGTATTTCACGTCGCCCAATATAGGGGCGCGAATCGCGACGCAATGCACGCGCAGTTGGTGTGTCCGTCCGGTGCGCGGCTTCAGTTCCAGCCACGCCAGCTTGCGGGCGGCGTGGTCCAAAGTGCGATATTCGGTGATGGCGCGGGCGGCGTCCTCATCGTCGCGCTCGGCGGGCGCGGTGCGTTCGCCGCGCTCTCCGCCAATGCGTTTGAGGGGCAGGTCGATCTCGCCCTCCACGGGCACCGGGCGGCCGGCGACGATGGCCCAATAAGTTTTGTCCATGTCGCGGCCACGAAACGACGCGGCGAGTTTGGCGGCGACGCCGGCCGTCTTCGCGATCAGCAGCACGCCCGTGGTGTCGCGGTCCAACCGGTGCACCAGCCGCGGCCGGTCGCCGCCCTCGACGCGCAGGCCTTCCAGCATGCCGTCGATGTGCCGCGTGATGCCTGGCCCGCCCTGTACCGCCACGCCATACGGCTTGTTCAGGACGATCAGATGGTCGTCCTGATACAGGATCATCGCCTCGATCTCCCGGGTAGCCGCCGGGTTGGGCTCCATCCTGGGCTTTTCCGCCGGCATGGCGGGCAGCGGCGGAATGCGCACGGCCTGTCCGGACAGCAGACGGGTCGCGGCTTCGGCGCGTTTGCCGTCCACGCGCACCTGACCCGTACGGCACAGTTTCTGGATCGCGCTTTGCGGCACGCCGGGGAAGTGGCGGCGGAACCAGCGGTCCAGCCTGATATCCGCCTCGTCGTCCGAGACGGTCCGCGTACTGATTGTCATGTCGGACCTTGCGGGATAGTTCGCCGCTTCCAGCCTGGAGGCGTCCTGATCCTGGACGCGGACCGCCTCATACACTGTCGGCGCCGTCTGTCGAAGTCCAGGGATCGGCGGGACCGCCCGAGGTGCGGTAAAGCGGAAGATGTGGACGCCGGCGTCCGGTGGCAAGGTCGGGGCATGGGTCAGGCGGCATTCTCCGGTGGTCCGCGCCCGCGGAGCCGCCCGCCGGCGGACGAGTTTACCCCATCGCCGCCTTCAGCATCGCTACCGTGCGATGCTGATCGGGGGGCGGTTCCAACATCGGAAATGCCTGTTTGACGCTGGCCGCCCCCGCGATGACGCGGCATCAGGCGGACCACGCGGCCCCGCTCCATGATCGCTCCATCTCCCGCGTTCGCCGAAGCCGCCTGCCCGGTCGTCTCGCGAGCCCGGGCGGCGCCATTGCCGACGGTAGAACAACAGTTGCGTATGTTGGAGTATTCGCCGGAAGCCATATCGCGAATGTTACAGTTTCGCCGGAACGCGGAACGCGCGGCGCGCATCGATCGCGGGGCACCGCGACGCGGGGTTTCGCTCCACCGGGCCGGCGTGAAGCCGGCCCGCGCGCTGTTCACCCGCCGCCGGTGGAACGTTCGCGCCGCAGCCTGTCCCAGTATTCCAACCGCTTACCGATCTCGCGTTCGAAGCCGCGGTCTTTCGGCCGATAGAATTGCTCGCGGTTCATGCCGTCCGGGAAATAGTTCTGCCCGGAGAACGCATCCTCCGTTCCGTGATCGTACTCATACCCCGCGCCATACCCGAGGTTCTTCATCAGCTTCGTCGGCGCGTTCAGAATATGCGCGGGAGGCATCAGGCTGCCGGTCGATTTCGCCGCCGCCCGCGCCGCGCCATACGCGGTATAAACCGCGTTCGACTTCGGTGCGGTTCCCAAATAAACCACCACCTGGGCGATCGCCAGATCGCCTTCCGGACTGCCAAGCCGCTCATAGGTTTCCCAGCCGGCCAGCGCCTGGGTCAGCGCGTTCGGATCGGCGATGCCGATATCCTCGGCCGCGAAACGAACCAGCCGGCGCGCGATATAGCGCGGGTCCTCGCCGCCGTTCAGCATCCGGGCGAACCAATACAGCGCCGCGTCGGGATCCGACCCGCGCAAAGATTTATGCAGCGCGGAAATAAGGTTGTAGTGCTCCTCACGATCCTTGTCGTACAGCGCGGCGCGGCGGGCCAGCAGCGTGGACAATTCGCCCGGGTCCATCGGCGGCGTGTCCTGGGGCAAAGCGGCGATCTGCTCAGCCATGTTGAGCAAATACCGGCCGTCGCCATCGGCCATCGCGCGCAACGCCGTGCGTGCCTCCGGCGTCAGCGGCATCGATCGGTGCAATTCCGTTTCGGCACGCGACAGCAACAGGTCGAGCGCCGGGTCGTCCAGCCGCCGCAGCACCAGCACCTGGCAGCGCGACAGCAAGGCGCCGTTCAGCGCGAAGGAGGGGTTTTCCGTGGTGGCGCCGATCAGCGTCACCGTCCCTTCCTCCACCACCGGTAAAAACCCGTCCTGCTGGGCTCGGTTGAAGCGGTGGATTTCATCGACGAACAGCAGCGTGCCCTCACCCAGACGTCGGCGGCGCGCGGCGTCCTCGAATGTCTTCTTAAGGTCGGCGACGCCGGAAAACACCGCCGAGAGCTGGACGAAATGCAGGCCGGCGCGCGCCGCCAGCAACCGCGCGATGGTGGTTTTGCCCACCCCGGGCGGGCCCCACAGGATCAGCGAGGCCAGCGATCCACGTTCCAGCATCCGGGTCAGCGTGCCGTCGGGACCGAGCAAATGATCCTGGCCCACGACCTCATCCAACGCGCGCGGCCGCAGACGGTCCGCCAGCGGGCGGTCGCCGCGCGGTTTCGCCCCCGCTGGAGATGCGTCGGGAGGCGCGTCAGTGCCGAACAGATCGTCGGGAGTGGAGGGCATGTGTGACAGATTCTACCGCTGGCGCCGGAATGCAATGGCCTTGCGCGGCAGGATTTGGGGCCATTGCCGGGGACGCAATGATCTGCCACCTGTCGGGCGGGTAAATGGATCGTCACGATGTCAATCGCCGAATGGTTCTGGGACCAGACGCTGGTCTATTGGGTGCAGGGGATCGGCTCNNCAGCGCTCCGAGGCCGCCCGCGCCTTGCGCCGCCAGGTGCTGGCGGCGGCCATCGCGCCGGTCTTGCGCGACATGAACACGACCGCCCGGATCCGTAACGGATTGCTGCAATCGATCAGCCGGGCGCGGCAGGACGAAGCGCCGCCACACGCCGAGGAACTGACGATTCCGCTGCCCGAAATTTTCATGACGACTTTGGAACGGATCGACGTCTTCGGCGCCAATATCGCGGCGCAGGTTTATGTGCTGATGCATCGGGTCAACGATTACAACCGCAACGTTCAGTCGTTGCGAGAGTGGGATGTCCCGGTGCGCACCTGGACCATCAACCTGCGTCCGAAGCTGGACGCGGTGACCGAGACGCTGAACATCCTGCTGCCGCGCATGGAAGCCGAGATCGAGGGGCTGGAGCACGCGGGCTGAGATCAACCATTAAATTTGTTGCTTTAATCACACAGGTGAGAGCGATTTTGGCAGGGCGGTCGCACATGGCGGGACACCGGCTGAGGCGAGACGCGCTATGGTCCCCGGCCAGGATTTCGTTGCAAATCAATCGGACACGAAGTTGCACGAAGTGAACACGGAGTTTCACGGAGAGGGAAGATGGGCGCTTCGCGCGGTGTCCGATCGAGCACCGCGCGAAGCGCCAAAAATCTCTTCCGCTTCGCGCGATAACTTCGTGTTCACTTCGTGGAACTTCGTGTCCGATCGATTGTTCTGCTTCCTCCGGGAAATGCGATTGCCCTGGCGATTTTGGGGACATCGATGGTCGTCGCCTAACCTTTAATCGGCGGCTGCCCAACGTCGGCCCGGACATCGTTGATGATTTGCAACACCCGCTCCCGGTAGGGCCGGTACTGCACGCCGAACTCCTGAACCAGCCGCGAGTTGTCGATCAGGTAATTGCCCGAAGACTCCTTGCCGCCGGTCTGCTTCTCGAAGCTGATCTTCGCGTCCGGCAAATAGCCGCGCACGATGTCCGCGAGATCGCCCAGACTGATCGTCTGGCCACCGGAGTTGTAAATCGCGTGCTCCGGCTTGTCCTTCATCAGAACGCGCACGAAAACCTCGGCGATATCATCGACATGAATCGGAATGCGCATCGCATCGGCGAACGGAAACGAGATCGCCTCGCCGCGCGCGGGCAGGGTGATGCAATTCACGTGATCGACCGAGCCGCGGATTTTATCCGGTCCCGTCACGTTCGCCGGCCGCACGGCGGTAATCGTCATGCCGTGCTTGTCGATATAATCCTTCGCCTGGAACTCATTGAACGCCTTGTGCGAGCCATACTGCACGACGGCGTATTTATAATCGTCCTCGGTGACCAGGCGTTCGCCGAAGTTCTTCTGCTGGCCGCTGACCGCCAGCGAACTGGCGAACACCGTGTGTTTGACGCCGAGGATGCGTGCCGCCTCGAAACAATTATCCATGCCGACGACGTTCAGCATCGTGGCGCGATGCGGCGGCAAATCGACCCCGAGATTGTACGACAGGTTCAGCACCCGGTCGGCCTTGGATGCCTCCATCGTGCCAATCACTTCGTCGAATTTGGTCACGTCGCCGCGGACGATGCTCACCTTGTCGCCAAGCGACGCGAGAGATGGCGCGTTCGGATTGATGTCCATGCAAACGACGGTCTCGCCGCGCGCGACCAGAAGCGGAATGACGCGGATGCCGATGAAACCGGAGCCGCCCAGTACGAAGACCGCCATTTTCGTTTCTCCCTCTTCGCGGGTATCGCCCGCCTGAAGCGAGGATCGGCCTATCCGCCGACCGAGGCAAGAGCCGTTCGCTCCCGCTTTTGTGCACACTGCTGACAGAACGCTGTCAACAGCGGATGGTTATGATGATCGCCTGAACATCGAAGGGAGAGACAAACATGGCCTCATTGCATGTCGATATCGGGGCCGTCGAATGGACGTCCGGAGTGCCGTTTTACGGGCCGGACGCAGTCCATGACGGCAAAGACCTCGTTCAGCTCAAGATCCTTTGCGACCGCAGGCAGGAAGGAGGCGGCATCTCGTGGATCGCGCGGTTCCTGCCGCCGCCGGGGAAATTGATCAAGATCGTCGCCATGGCGCTGTCGGACGAGCATATTTTCGCCCTCGAAGGCGGCCGCGTGACCAAAAGCGGACAGCCCGTACGTGGCGGCGGAGGGTATGGTCTCAACACAAAGGGGCAGCCGCACAGCGCGATGATCGCCCAGGAGACGATGTCTTTGATTATTTACACCGGGGAACCGGACGAGGTGAGGTCCATGGAGGTGCTGGATATCAGCCCGACGGCGTAACCCTGGCGCCAGACGAACGATGATATCGCGCCGGCGTAGTGCGCCGCCGATACCGCGAACTCGCCGCCGGGAGCGCCCGGTGGCGAGTATTCATTGATGGATCCTTTTTGATCTGCTCCCATGTCGTTCGGATGAAGGAACGGAAATGACGATGGAGGGAGCATCATGAATTTCGGCCTGACCCTGAATGTCGCTATCTCATTGACGTTTGTCTATGTCCTCGCCTCGCTGCTGGCCAGCACCGTCAACGAAATGATCGCCGGCGTGTTGAAGCTGCGCGGCGTGTATCTGACCAAGGCGATCGAGTCATTGACAAGCCTCGGCACGAACAATCAATTCGCCTGGGGCGGGATCCCCGGTTGGTTCCGCGCGTATTTCGGCCAAACGACGGCCGAGGTGTCGAAGTGCGTGGATCAGGCGACCACGGCCGCCGTAAACGCCGNNGCCGCGAAAACAGCGCCTGTTTATCGGGTTCTATGCGCCGTCATCAACGCGTCGGCGAAGATTTGGGGAGCGATCAGGAATATCCTCGCGCCCGGCGCGGCTCCGGCGGCTCAGACGGTGACGGCGCATGCCAATTTACGCGCCCTCATCGACACGGCGGCGGGCGCGCCGGGAGCAACCGCCAGGTCAGTCTCGAACGCGCTTCGCCCAGCGATGGGGATCGCTACCCTGCAGCAACATCCGTTATTGGTCGGAACCCCGAGCAGCCTACCGTCCTACGTTCCATCCCGAGACTTCGCGAGTGCATTGCTCTCGTACCTGACAGACGGTTCGGTGGATACCGGTTTCACGCAGGCGCGGAACGCCATCAACAACCTGCCAGATGGCGACCTGAAGAAGACACTGCTCGCGTTTATCAGCTCTGGCGCCAACGATCTGGATAAATTGCGGACACGTATCGAAAACTGGTTTGACGATTCGATGGAGCGTTTGGGCGGCATCTACAAACGATTCAGCCAGTACGTGATGCTCCTGCTTGGCCTGATCACCGCGGTCGTGATGAACGTCAACTCGATCCAGTTGGCGCGCATGTTCTGGGACGAACCAGCGGTGAGCGGCGCGATCTCGGCTGGCGCCGCGAAGTTCGTGGCCGACAACAAGGATAGCTTCTTCGCTTGCGCGAGCGCGGCGCCCGAGGATGCCGCGAGCACCGACGCGAACAAGGCCGCCGCTCCCGCCGCGGCGAACTGCCCGACCAGGTCGAGTCTGACGACGGTTCAGAAACTCATCGACCAGCAGAGCCTGCCGATCGGCCGAGGGCCGCACGCGGACCGGTTCGGCTGCGTGAAACCGTTTCCGCCTGTCATCGACAAAATCTCGCCCAATGCATGCCAGCTCTGGGCACCCAAGGCCTGGACCATCCTTGGCTGGATTGTCACCGCCCTCGCCATTTCACTGGGCGCGCAATTCTGGTTCGGCATCCTGACCAATCTCACCAGCCTTCGCGCGGCGGGCGACAAACCCGACCGTGCCGACAAGAAATCGTGATAGCCTGAGGCAGAAACGAAAATAGCCGGGACACGGTCCCGGCTATCTCGCAAATCCAGATAGAATGGAACTGTCCGGGATCAGACCTCGGTCTCTTCCTCGGCCCGCTCCTGCACCGGCCCGCTGTCCAGCCCCTTGGCCGACGGATCGCGATCGACCAGCTCGATCACCGCCATGTCCGCCGCGTCACCGTAACGAACACCGGCCTTCAATACCCGGCAATAGCCACCAGCACGGCTCTGGTAACGTTCCGCCAGCGTGGTGAACAGCTTGTTCACGATCACGTCGTCGCGCAATTGCGCGTGCGCCAGCCGGCGATTCGCCAGCCCGCCTTTCTTGCCCAGTGTGATCAGCTTCTCCGCTACCGGGCGGAGTTCCTTCGCCTTCGGCAACGTCGTGGTGATCTGCTCATGCTTGATCAGCGCATGCGCCAGATTGCGGAACATCGCGAGGCGATGGGTGGATGTGACGCCGAGCTTCCGGCCGGCTACCCCGTGACGCATGGTTCAAATCCCCTCAGATGGCTCAGAACGGCTCTTCCAGCCGCTTCGCCAGTTCCTCAATGTTTTCCGGCGGCCAGGTCGGCACGGTCATGCCGAGCGACAGGCCCATGGAGGTCAGCACCTCCTTGATCTCATTCAGCGACTTGCGGCCGAAGTTCGGCGTCCGCAACATCTCTTGTTCGGACTTCTGCACAAGATCGCCGATATAGACGATGTTATCGTTCTTCAGGCAGTTGGCCGAACGCACCGACAGCTCCAACTCGTCTACCTTGCGCAACAGGTTGCGGTTGAACGGCAGATCGTCACGCGGCTCCTCCGACCGGATTTGCTGCGGCTCATCGAAGTTGATGAACAACTGCAACTGATCCTGCAGGATGCGCGCCGCGAGAGCGACCGAGTCCTCAGGCGTCACCGCGCCGTTCGTTTCAACCGTCAGCAGCAGCTTGTCATAGTCGGTGACCTGACCCACGCGGGTCGGATCGACGCGATACGACACCCGGCGCACCGGCGAGTAGATCGAGTCGACCGGGATCAATCCGATCGGCGCGTCTTCCGGCCGGTTCACGCTGGACGGCTGGTAGCCCTTGCCCAGATTGACCGTGAACTCCATACCGAGCTTCGCCCCGTCGTCGAGCGTGCAGATCACCAGTTCCGGGTTCATGATGTCGATGTCATGCCCGGCCTGGATCTGTCCGGCCTTGACTTCGCCGGGTCCGACGGCCGTCAGCGTCATCCGCTTCGGCCCCTCGCCATGCATCCGCAGCGCCAGTTGCTTGATGTTCAGCACAATGTCGGTGACGTCTTCGCGCACACCGGCGATCGAGCTGAACTCGTGCAAAACGCCGTCGATTTGCACGGCCGTCACCGCCGCGCCCTGCAAGGACGACAGCAAAATCCGCCTGATCGCGTTGCCGAGGGTCATGCCGAAACCGCGTTCCAGCGGCTCGGCGATGATGGTCGCCACGCGCGCCGGATCGGCGCCCGGCTCGACCTCGAGTTTCTCGGGCTTGATCAGGGACTGCCAGTTCCGCTGAATAACCGCGCTCTGTCTCATGTCACACCTGATATTGTTCGCGCCGCATACCGGCACGGGCGGCATCGAACCGCCAAAGCCACGTCCGCCCCCCACCGCCCCTTGGGCATGGGCGCGGACTGAAAGATCAGACCCGCCGCCGCTTCCGCGGCCGGCAGCCATTATGCGGGATCGGCGTCATGTCGCGGATCGCGTTGACCTGAAACCCAACCGCCTGCAGCGCGCGCAACGCACTCTCCCGCCCCGAGCCTGGGCCGCTGACCTCGATGTCCAGCGTTTCCATGCCGTGTTCGCGCGCCTTCTTGCCCGCGTCCTCGGCCGCCACCTGCGCGGCGTACGGCGTGGATTTCCGGCTGCCCTTGAAGCCCTGACTGCCGGCGGAGGACCACGCGATGGCATTGCCTTGCGCGTCCGTGATCGTGATTACCGTGTTGTTGAAGGTCGCCGCCACATGGGCCACGCCTGAGGTGATGTTCTTTCTTTCCTTGCGGCGCGGGCGCGCTGCCGCGGCGGGTTTCGCCATTGTCTGTTGTGCTCCATGTACCGGCCGCGCGCGAAATCCTCACGCGGCATCCAGAATCCGAACGGACGAGTGTCCCTACTTGGTGACTTTCTTTTTGCCCGCGATCGCGACCGCCTTGCCTTTGCGCGTCCGCGCATTGGTGTGCGTGCGCTGGCCGCGAACCGGCAGGCCCTTGCGGTGCCGCAATCCGCGATAGCAGCCCAGATCCATCAGCCGCTTGATGTTCATCGCGACTTCACGCCGCTTGTCGCCCTCGACCTGATAGTCACGGTCGATCAGTTCGCGGATCCGCAGCACTTCGTCATCGGAAAGCTGGTTTACCCGGCGGTCATCGGGAATGCTGAGCTTGCCGCAGATTTCAGCGGCCTTGCTCGGTCCGATGCCATAAATGTATCGCAGACCGATCAACACACGCTTGTTGGTCGGAATATTCACGCCGGCAATTCGCGCCACGCCCATCTCCTGTCGGTCCGGGGATGACACGAGGCTGTCATCCGCCGAAAAATGCATAAGCGGCACTGCCCCGTGCGGGGAGTGCGCCAAGGGGGCGGACTATACACGGCGAATTGGCCGGGTCAATCGCCGAGTCGAGATTTTGGGGTTGGGAGGGGGGATTCAAGGGGTCAGTGCGAGGAACCGGCGCCTCTGGCACGGCGAGTGATCCCGCGAGGTCCCGGGGATTTCAGGCAACGCAAGGCAGCAAGGGCATAACGCCGAGGTCGCGGAGGTCTCAAAGGACGCGGAGAAGCAAGTTATGGCGCTGCGCGTGGTGTCGGCGAGGCGCCCGCGCGAAGCGCCAAATTCTTCCTCCGCGTCCTCAGGGCCCTCCGCGACCTCCGTGGTGCAGCCTTGCATGCCAGGCCAGACACAGGCCCTCGACCGATGCCCCGAACTCACATTCCCGCTTCCTCGCGATAGATCGCCTCCAAGGCCCGGCACAACGCGCCGGTATCGCACGCCGGACTGGCCGCGACCCGCTCCCGCAGCCCGCTTCGGATCGCCGCCAAATCTTCCGGCGCCCGCCCAAGCCTGATCGCCAGCGCCACGAACCCGGCCTCATCCGCCGCGACCCACTCGCCCAATCCCGCCGCCATCAAAATCGAGCGGCTGGTTCGCGCCGCCCACCGATCGCCGTCGAAGGTCAGCAAAGGCACGCCCTGCCACAGTGCCTCGGCCGTGCTGGTTCCGCCGTTATACGGGAACGCGTCCAGCGCGATGTCGATCCGGTCGTAGGTGCCCAGGAACTCCAGATGCGGGCCACCGCCCTCCAGCGTCAGCCGCGCCGTGTCGATCCCATGCGCCGCGAATCGCGCCAGGAAATCGGCCCGGTTGGACGCCTGATCCAGCGCCCGGTTGCGCAACAGCAGCCGAGCCCCCGGCACGCCCCGCAGTATCGCCGTCCACGCCGCGATGACCGGATTGGTGATCTTATACGCCGACATCAGGCTGCCGAACGTGACATGCCCGGTCCGAAGCCACGGCGGAGGCACCACGTCCGGCACCGGATGGAACACGTCGAACGCCATGTAAGTCGTCGGCACGCGCCGCACCCGCTCGATGCAGAACCGCTCCTCCTCCGGAGGAATGGTCCAGGCATCGCCGATCACGCAGTCGACCGTCGCGAACCCCGTGGTCGCGTACATGTTCGCCCAACCGATCTGCACGGGCGCGGCCCGATGCGACAACACCGGCATACGATCCGTATCGCTGTAGCCATTCAGATCGACCAGGACATCCAGCTTCGCGTCCTCGATGTGGCCTGCCAGCTCGGCGTTGGAGATATCGCCGACGTCCCAGACGCGGTCATCCGGATGATCGCGATACCCCGCCTCGGCGGACGGCACCGCCCCGAAAGCGATCAGATGCACCTCGAACCGGTCCCGGTCGTGGGCGTTGATCGCGCCCATGAACATCTTCATCCAGTTCGCCGCGCCAAAGAACGAACTCACGTAGCCCACCCGGATTTTTTTGCCCGGCGGCCAATCGGGCCGCCGCGGCCGGATGCCGCGCGCCTCCGCCCATCGCCGCCGGGCGCTCAGAATGGCGGCATTGTCCATCGCCGGATCGCCCGGCGCGATGCACGCGACATTCCGCATCGCCAACTCCCGCGACTGGGCGTCCCCTTCCCGGATGGCACGCTCATATTCGCGATTGGCGTCGGAAACATGCCCGAGCGCGAACAGCGACTCGCCCAGATTGACGCGCAGCCGGACCGCGTCGGGCTTTGACGTCAGCGCTCGCCGCAGCGCCTCCACCGCTTCGCCATGCTCGCCGGCCCGTCCCTGAGCGAATCCCAGTCCATACCAGGCGTCGAACAAGCCGGAATCGCGTGCCAAAGCCTGACGGTAATGCTCTGCCGCCGGGCCCAGTTGTTTCGCGTGGTGCAGACGATCGGCTTCAATCAGCCAGGCGCGGGCGTCGGCGTTGGCGCCCGGCGTCGCCATTCAGGCGGGCGTATCCAGCACCGCGAAAATCTGCCGTGTGACGTCGTCGATGTCGGCCATGCCGTCCACTTGGCGCAGATTTCCCTGTGCCGCGTAGTGCGGCAGGATCGGCGCGGTCTGGCTGTGGTAGGCGACCAGCCGCGCGGCCACCGTCTCCCGGTTGTCATCGGCGCGGCGCGCGAACTCGTTGCGGCCGCAGACGTCGCAAATGCCCGGCGTCTTCGGCGGCTTGAACGTGTCGTGATACCCGGTGCCGCAATTGGCGCAGGTGAAGCGGCCGGCGATGCGATCGACCAGCGCCGCGTCATCGACCTTCAGCTCGATCACCGCGTCCAGGCGCATCTCCTTGCCTGCGAGCAGCTTGTCCAAAGCCAATGCCTGCGGCACCGTTCTCGGGAATCCGTCGAGAATGAACCCCTTGGCGCAGTCCGCCTGGTCGATGCGCGAGCCCAGCATGCGGATGATGATGTCGTCGGAGACGAGTTGGCCGGCTTCCATCACCGCCTTGGCTTCACGGCCAACCGGGGAGCCGGCCGCGACCTCGGCCCGCAGCATGTCGCCGGTCGATATTTGTGCGATGTCGTAACGGTCCCGCAGACGCTGCGCCTGCGTTCCCTTCCCCGCGCCAGGGGGACCCAGGAGGATCAGTTTCACCGACGTCCCTTCACCTTGCTCTTACGAATCAGGCCTTCGTATTGATGGGCCAGCAGATGCGACTGAATCTGCGTGACGGTATCCATGGTCACCGATACCACGATCAGGATCGATGTCCCACCGAAATAGAACGGCAGCCCGTAATCGCTGATCAGCAATTCCGGCAGCATGCAGACCGCGACCAGATAAATGCCGCCGACGGTGGTCAGCCGTGTCAGGATACGGTCGAAATAGGCCGCCGTCGCGCTGCCCGGCCGGATGCCGGGGACGAAGCCACCATACTTCTTGAGATTGTCGGCGGTTTCCTCGGGGTTGAACACGATCGCGGTGTAGAAATACGCGAAGAAGATGATCAGCGCCGCGTAGGTGATCATGTAGACCGGCTCACCATGCGCGAACTGGCCCATGATGTCCTGCACCCAGACCGGCGCGCCGGTGGTGAAGCCGGCCAGTGTCGCCGGGATCAGCAGCAGCGAACTGGCGAAGATCGGCGGGATGACGCCCGAGGTGTTGATCTTCAGCGGCATATGCGTGGTGTCGCCGCCGAACATGCGGTTGCCCATCTGCCGCTTGGGGTATTGCACGGGGATGCGCCGTTGCGCGCGCTCCACGAACACGATGGCGGCGATCGTCGCCACCGCGATGACCATGAACCCCATGACCAGGATCGGCGACAGCGCGCCGGTGCGGCCCAGATCCAGCAAGGAAGCCAACGCTCCGGGCAGGCCGGCGACGATCCCGGACATGATGATCAGACTCTGGCCGTTGCCAATGCCGCGGGCGGTGATCTGCTCGCCGATCCACATCAGGAACATGGTGCCGCCGACCAGGGTGATGATGCAGGAGAAGCGGAAGAACCAGCCGGCGTCCAGCACCGCCGGCCCGAACGAGCCGTGCATCGACTCCAGACCCACGGCGATGCCGTACGACTGGAACATGGCGATGAAGGCGGTCAGGTAGCGGGTGTATTGATTGAGCTTTTTGCGCCCCATCTCGCCTTCTTTTTTCAGCGCCTCCAGCGAGGGCACGGCGGCGGTCATCAACTGAATGATGATGCTGGCGCTGATGTAAGGCATGATACCGAGGGCAAAGACCGTGACCCGGCGCACCGCGCCGCCGGAGAACATGTCCAGCATGCCGAACAGGCCGCCGCCCGGCCGCTGCATCATCTCCGCCATCACCGAGGCATCGACGCCCGGGATCGGGATATAGGTGCCGATCCGGTAGACGATCAGGGCGGTGAGGGTGAACCAGATGCGCTGCTTAAGCTCGGTCGCCTTGGAGAAGGTGCCGAGACTCAGATTTGCCGCGAGCTGTTCGGCAGCGGAAGCCATGGTAGGTCCTTTGAGTGCGGGCGCCATTGTCCCCGGTGACGGGGGCGAAGGCAAGACTGGCGATGATGGCGGAACGCTTTACGCCCATGCGCCTGGCAGGGGGAAGCCCTCGGGCGGTCGTTACTTTCCACGAGAAGCGTGTCGCAACGATTTCCCAGGGGGCGACGTCGCCAAAGGCATCGGATAACCGCCGGGTACGCTGACCTGGCCCTCTCGTCTTGCTCGGGCTCGACCCGAGCATCCGTGGCCGTGCATCGAGAGTCGAAAATCGGCCATGGTGCGTGCCGCGAGCGATCCTCAGCTCAAGGTCGAGGATGACGGGAAAGCGGGCCGAGGATGATGACACAGCAAAGCTCCCGCGCTGCCGGCGCTGTCCCTGATGCGTAAGGGGTTATGTCCCTCGAGCGAAGATAAATATCGCTCTGGCAACAGATGTTTGGGATGGTATCGTGGTGTCCGGCCGGCTGCGCGGCCTGCCGAGTCGGCGCCGATGCCAAGCAACGTCAAGGAGTTGGCCAGGGTGATCATGGGGCAACAAGCCACACGCCTCGACCGGCGGGACATGGCGGCGATCGCCCTGATCGCCGCGCTTTGGGTCGCGATGACCCTTCTGGTGAACCCGGTCGGCGACTTTCCGTTGAACGACGATTGGCAGTACGGCCGCACCGTGAAAGCGCTGCTGTCGGGCGCGGGGATCCTGATCCCCGGCGCGGTCCGCGGCCCCACCATCGCGAATATCCTGACCCAGGCGCTGTGGGGCGTGGCGTTCTGCCTGCCGTTTGGGTTTTCCTACACCGCGCTCAGGATCTCGACGCTGGTCCTGGCGGTCATCGGGCTGGCGTTTTTCTATGCCCTGATGCGCGAGAACGGCAACCGCCGGAGCATGGCGATCGCCGCGACGCTCACCCTCGCCGTCAGTCCGCTGTATTTCGGCATGGCTGAGAGCTTCATGACGGACGTGCCGTTCGTCGCGATCATGATCGTCGCGCTTTACTTTCTGGCCCGCGCCTTGCGGGACGATTCGACGTCGTGCCTGGTGGCGGGGGTAGCGGTGTCGTTCATCGCGATCCTGACCAAGCAAATCGGGTTCGCGCCTTTACTCGGCTATGCCGCCGCCAATGCCCTGAAGCACAAATCACGGGTGGGCCAGGCTCTTCTGGGCTTCGTCCCGCTGATCCTGGGTATCGGGCTGCAACTCGGCTATCATGCGTGGTTGCTTTCCAGTGGCCGCGGCTCATTCATTCCGGCTCAGATCGTCCCCCTGGACCCCGTCAGTCTGGCGTCCTGGACGGTCCATTCGACCCTGTACGCCCTGCCCTATCTTGGGTTCGCGGTGTTCCCGGTCGTCGCGCTGACCGGGCTGTTGCCGCGGGCATCCGCCGCGATTTATCTCGGCCTCGCGGCGGCTGGGCTGGCGGTGCTCATGCTGCTTTGGTGGAGGGGCGATCTGATCCCGGTCCTCGGCAACATCTTCAACGAGTCCGGAATGGGTCCCCTGACGCAGCGAGACACCTATTTGCTGCGGCAAAATCTGCCAGTCCTGACGGCCTGGACCACGGCCTTCTGGCTCACCGTCACGGCATGCGGCCTGATTGGGACCGTTGGGCTGTTCGCGATCGGCGGCGTCGGGGTCGCCGCGCGAATGAGCCGGCTTTGGCGCGGCCAGCCTGTCCGGAACGATTGGGTCTGGGTTCTGGCCGTGGTCACCGGCATCGGGTACTGGGCCGCGATCGTTTTCCTGGCGACCAATACGGGCGAGTTCTGGGATCGTTATGTGCTGCCGGCCATTCCACTCGCGCTGCTTCTGCTGGCCGCCGGGGACGCGGAGGCGGCGCGCGAGGTTCGGCCGATGTGGCGAAACAGCCTGGCTGGGGCGATCCTGTTCGTGATTGGCGGCCTGTCCGTCGCCGTGACGCACGACTACCTGGAATGGAACCGGACGCGCTGGGTTGCGGTGCATCATCTGATCGACGAACTGGGTGTCTCTCCGGCCAATATCGACGGCGGCTACGAGGTAAACGGAAGCTTGATGTACCGGCCTGGAATCAGGTCGGCGCCTGGCGCGAGCTGGTGGTTCGTCACCGGCAACGATTATGTTGTGGCCTCCGGGCCGATTGACGGGTATCGCGAAATCGCGCGCTATCCGGTGACACCGAAGTTTCTGCCGGTCGGCCTCAGGCAGGTGATCGTACTACACCGCGCGGACACCTCCGGTTAATCGTTTCGCGGCGCTATCCCCGCAATTGCCTTGTTTCCGGCGATCGTGGTGGTATTCGGCGGCAAATCCAGAGAGTGTCGCGCGGCGATTGGTCGCACGAACCCTTGAGGTAGCGAAACAGGCATTTTTTGCAGCAGAACATCTCACCACTCGCTGACCTCGATACCTGGGTCATCGACAGCCCGCTGATCGTGCTGGTCTTGTTCGGCACCGCGTTCCTGACCGCGTGGGTGCTGGTGCGGACCGTGCCCACCATCGGACGCACCGTCGCGACGGTCGAAGCCACCCGGCACCAATCGATCGACGGCCTCCGAGGCTGCCTCGGCATCGCAGTGTTCATTCATCACGTGGTGATCACCTGGTACGTCATCCATGGCGACGGGTGGATACCACCACGCTCGCGGTTTGTGGATCAGCTTGGCTCAACGAGCGTCGCGCTTTTCTTCATGATCACGGCGTTCTTGTTCTGGGGCCGCGTGCTCTCCCGTGGCAGCGCCATCGACTGGCCCGAGTTCTTGGTATCGCGCATCTACCGGCTCTATCCGGTCTATCTTTTGACGTTCGCGATCATCGTCGTTCTGGTCATTGTCCTGACCTGGCCCAGAAGACCTGAGTCGGCTGCATCTCAGATCGAACCGGTCGTGCAATGGCTGCTAATGTTCCGCGCGCCGGATCTGAACGGCTTGCCCAACACGCGCCTGCTGGCGGCCGGAGTGCTTTGGTCCCTTCGCTACGAGTGGCTGTTTTACCTGTCCTTGCCTTTCCTCGGCCTTGTCGCCGGTCGCAGCCGCCAGCCTTTACCGGCGCTGCTCTCCGCCATGGCCGCCGTCTTGCTGGTGTACTGGGCTGCGTTGAACGAACCGTTCGACAAAGGAACCCTGTTCTCCTTCGCGGGCGGCATCATCGCGGCGCACTGGGTCCGCCGACCGAGGCTGGTGGAGATCGGCCGTTCCAGCATCGTTGGAGTGACGGCGGTCGCGGCGCTTCTGGTTACCATGGTGTGCTTTCCGACCGCGTTCCATTGGGAAGGCACGATTTTACTCAGCGTGTTCTTTGTCGCGGTGGCATCCGGGCAAAGCCTGTTCGGCTTGCTTCGCCAACCGGCCCTGCTTTTGCTCGGCGACATCACTTATGGCGTCTATCTGCTGCACGGCCTACCGCTCTGGGCGATTTTCCAGCGTTTGATGCCTCGCGAGGCCGTCGCCCATTGGCCGGTATTTCTGTTCACTGCGGCGGCGACCGCGGTGTTGGTGGTTTTGCTCGCCACCGTCGTGTTTTTGACCATTGAGCGACCCGCGATTTTAATGGGCCGGCGGCATTATCGCTGGCTTTCAGGTTCCATGTCCGCGGTCCGGGCGCATGGCTGGCGCGGCTCGCGCCTGCCACGTCCGTAGTCTGACGCGTAGGTTTCGATCAGGTCCGCCAGGGCAAATTGCGGAAAATGTCAGCACGCCACGGTTGACCTGGTTCGCCAACCAGGGTGTCCACCACGGGCCGCGCACGTGCGTGACTCAGGCCGCCTCGGGCCGCCTTTCGGCATGAAAGGTGCATGCGAGCGATCCGGCGGAGCCTATCTCGCGCCAGTCCATCGCGATCCAAAGTCTACGCTCCATAACCCACGCCCGCCGCCAAAACGGAGACCAGGATGCCACAGCCCCCGTTCCGCGTCAGGCCACACCAACGCCAGCCTGTGCACGGTGTGACGATCGGCATCCTAATCCTCGACACCGGCTTTCAGCGTCTGCCCGGAGACATCGGCTACGCGCCAACCTTTCGTTTTCCCGTGCAATATGCCGTGGTGCGCGGCGCCACGCCGGACCGGATCGTCAAACCGAAGGCCGACGGCATGCTCGACCTGTTCAAGGCCGCCGCCGACGATCTGATCGCTCTGGGCGTCGATGGGATCACCACCAGTTGCGGGTTCCTCGCCTGCCTGCATCAGGAACTGACGGCGCATTGCAGCGTGCCGATCGCCACGTCCTCTTTGCTGCAAATCCCCCTGGTGCAAAGCCTGCTGCCGCGAGGCAAACGCGTCGGCGTGCTGACGGCGGACAAGGCGGCGCTGACCGAGGATCATTTCCGCTCGGTCGGCGTGACGCCCGATCTTCCGGTCGTCGGCATGCCGCCCAATGGCATGTTCCGCTACAACAATCGCACCGGCCAGCCCGTCGTGGATCGCGACGCGCAGGAGAGCGAGGTGCTCGCCATGGCGGAAGAGTTGCTCACCCAGAACGACAACATCGGCGCCATTGTCAGCGAATGCACCAACCTCCCGCCCTACTCCGCGGCGATCGAAAGCCGGTTCGGTGTGCCCGTGTACGACATCATCACGCTGGTGGAGTGGTTTCACGGCGGGTTGAAGCCGCGCCGCTACATATCCTGACCGACAACGGGAGTGCCGAATGACCACAAGACGTTCGCTGGCTGGTACGTTTAGCGCGGGAGCCGCCGCCTTCACCATCGGCAATGCTTCGGCCCAGCCCGCCATGCAGCCAGGCGAGTCCACATTCGAGCGGGTGCGGCGAACCAGCACTTTGCGCATCGCGGTGCTGCCCGGGGAGCAACCGTTCTTCCGCAAGGACCTCGCGACCGGCGAGTGGCATGGCGTTGGAATGGACATGGCGCGCAGCATCGCCGCCGCGTTGCAGGTGAAGCTCGACTACGTGGAGTCGACGTATTCGAATTCGGTGCTGGATTTGCAGGCGAACAAGATCGACCTCGCCTTCGCGCTCAATCCGACCCCGCAACGGGCTTTGGCGGTGGAATTCACGCAGCCTTACTATTTGCATCCGTTTGGCTGCGTGGCGCGCAAGGGCTTCGCCCCGACGTCCTGGGAGGAACTGAACAAGCCCGAGATCCGCACCGTCTCCCTGATCGGCGCGCTGTCGGACAATCTGCTGGCGCGGTTCGCGCCCAGAGCGACCGTGGTCAGCGTGAAGACCGGCGATGACGCGATTTTGCAGATGCAGGCGGGACGCGCGGATTGCATCATCTACGCTCTCATCCAGGCCCTCGGCGTCAGCGCCCGCGCTCCTGGGCTCGAGCAGGTCACGCTACTGAAGCAACCTTATGTCGCGGTGGCGAGCGCCATGGGCGTGCAGCAGGAACCAGACCGGCGCTGGCGGGATTTCCTCGATAGCTGGATCGAATACTACCGGGGAACACGCCAGATCGGCGGCTGGATCAGGGACGGATTGTTCGCCATGGGTGTGAAGCCAGCGAGCATTCCAGCGAACGCCGATTTGTGAACACGGTTCGCGGCCCGGACGTCAGGCCGCCGCCGCTTCCGCTTTCACCACGGTCGTCGTCACCGACCCGCCCGCCGCTTCCACCGCCGCCTTCGCGGTCGCGGACGCTCCGGACACCGTGATGTTGATCGCGCGTTTGATCTCGCCCTTGCCCAACAGCCGCACACCGTCGAGGTGGTCGTTGCCGAGGCCCGCCTTGATCAGCATGTCCTCGGTGATCATCTGGCCAGCGTCCAACTTGCCCGCCTCGATCGCCGCGTCGAGCGTGCCGAGGTTGATCGGCTGGTAGCTCTTGCGGAACAGGTTCTTGAACCCGCGCTTCGGCAACCGGCGATAGATCGGCAACTGACCGCCTTCGAAGCCGTTCAGCGACACGCCTTCCCGGGCTTTCTGGCCCTTCACGCCCTTGCCCGACGTCTTGCCCTTGCCCGAGCCGATGCCG
>PLSZ01000233.1:7956-10081 GCA_003164305.1 Acetobacteraceae bacterium | reverse complement strand
ACCAGGCTGAGCTACACTCCGGCCGAGGCGCGCGTATAGCGGCGCCGGCCCCGCACGGCAAGCGCTGTTCTCAGCGCCGCCGCCGCGCTGGTCAACCAGCCTGGCGCCCCTACCGCCGCGCCGTGCCACCAACACGCTCCGGCAGGATCCCACCCGGCAGCACCCGCAAAATCGCCAGCAACAGCACCGCGATCCCCAACTCGCGCGCCGCCGCGAACCGCGCCGGCGACAAAAAACCCAGCAGCGGCGCCGCGAAGCGGGAGCCCTCCAGCAGCACGACGATCAGCACGGCGCCCACCACCGCGCCGGCGTTATTGCCGACCCCGCCGGCGACCAGAGCCAGGATGATGTTCAACGTCAGCAGCGGCGCGAAGATTTCCGGGGCGATGAACGACGTGGCATGCGCGTACAACGCCCCAGCCACGCCGAGCACCGCGGCGCCCATCGCGAAGGCTTTGACCTTGAACACCAGCACGTGTTTGCCGGCGACCGCCGCCACGTCCTCATCGTCGCGGATCGCCCGCAGCACTCGCCCGAACGGCGCCCGCCCAAGCCGGTGCAACACACCAAACACGGCGGCCAGCACCACCAGCACGATCGTCAGAAACAGCAGATTGAACACCGGCGGCGGCACCGCGCCTCGCCACGGCCCAGGAATGCCGGCGATGCCATCCGAGCCGTTGGTCAGCCAGATTTCGTTGCTCGCGGCGATCCGGATCGATTCGGAAAATCCCAACGTCACGATCGCCAGATAATCCGCCCGCAACCGAGCCGTCACCAGCGCCACCACCGCCCCCGTTGCCGCCGCAACGACACCTCCCGCCAGCACCCCAAGCGGGATGGCAACACCGGATTTGGTCAGCAACGCGGTGGTGTAGGCGCCAACCGCGACGAACCCGGCCAGCCCCAGATTGATCATGCCGGTCAGGCCCCAGGTCAGGTTCACGCCCAGAGCCATCAGCGCGTACAGCCCGGCGATGACCGACATCGCGGCGAAATACGCCAGCATCAGTTCCTCACCCCCAGAATCCCACTGGGCCGCAAGCTCAACACCAACAGAATGGCCAGGAAACCAACCACGGTCCGGTAGTCCGGCGGCAGCGCGAGTTGCGACAATTCCTCGGCCACGCCGATCGCCAAAGCGCCGAGCACCGCGCCCGGGATGCTGCCAAGACCTCCCAACACCGCCGCGGCGAAGACCGCCAGGATGGCGCGGAACCCGGTCAGCGGGTCGATCGAGGTGTCCAGCCCCAGCAGCATGCCGCCCAGTCCGGCCATGCCCATGGCGGTGAAGTTGACCAGATGGCCAATGCGCCGCGTGTCGATGCCTCGCAGCGAGGCCAACACAGGATTGTCCGCGACCGCGCGCATCGCCCGGCCGAGACGGGTGAACGACAGGAACCCGAACAGCGCCAGCACCGCGGCGGCGGAAATCGCCAGGTCCTGCAACTGTTGCGGACCGACGCGCAGGCCGGCGAACCGCCAGTCCCGCTGGATCGGCAGGTCGTAGTCTCGCAAGCTGTTGCCGAACGCCAGGCGCACCAGGTTCTCCAGCGCGATGGTCAACGCGACCGAGGCGATGGTCGCGGTGATCAACCCGTTGGCGCGCAGCGGCCGCAGCGCCACCGTATCGGACAGCACGCCAGTGACGCCGGCCACCGCGAACGCCGCCAGGGCCGACGGTACCAGCGGCCAGCGCAGATCGGCGTTGGCGACATAACCAGCGAAGGCGCCGACGGTCATATGAGAGGCCACCGCGAAATTCGGAAACCGCAGCACGGCGTAAATCGCGGTGAAGCCGATCGCCGGCGCGCTCAAAATGGCCCCCGCCATCACCCCGTTCAGCACCAACTGGGCCACATCGCCCGCGGCGATCATGCGATCCCCGATGATGTCGGGCACACCGCGCGCAGTCCGCGCATCGTCATGGCGGGGGCCCGACCCGGCCAGGACATCGACAGGCCGGCGGAACCGGTTCGCGCTCTTCGCCGGCACTCAGTGTTGGCGCCATGGGATCAGTCCAGGTAATGACGTGAGCCCCTGACCACGCTGGCTCAGCCGACCTCGAGCAATTTGAACGTGCCGTTCTCCGCCTGGTTAAAGCGGAATTTACAGTCGGTGATGT
>PLSZ01000233.1:0-7942 GCA_003164305.1 Acetobacteraceae bacterium | reverse complement strand
ACGATGCTGATCCAGTCGGTGGCCTGCGCTTCGTAGGAATCCGGCGCCGCCACGCCCAGCCGGTCTTTCGCCGCGGCATAGGCGGGGGACTGGATATCGGCCGAGGGCTGCGCGGTGATGACCCCCTGAGTCACTTCCTTCGGCAACTCCGCCAGCGACTTCGCGGTCAACGCATACGACTGCGTGAAGCGCGGGCCGTCATATCCTGCCCGGAACAAATCGCGCAGCACCACGGCGACGTCCGGCGCGTAACCGTTCAGGTAGATCATGTCCGGTTTGGCGCGCAGCGCCTGATCGACCTCGGAGCGATAGCTGGTCTTGTCCTTGTCGTAGATCAGGCTACCGACGAGGGCGACGCCGCCTGGGGCGAACGTCTCTTTCAGGAAACGTTCCGTCGGCTCGGTGAAGGGCGCCTGGATCGACAGGAGGAACACCCGCCTCGCGCCGCGCCGGATGATGAACTTCGCGTGACTGATTGCCTGCAACTGGTTATTTGGCTGAGTGCGAATCAAATAGCCGTCGTGCGGCAAGTGCGTGATGCTGTCGGCCCCGGACACCGTGGTGAGGAAGGTCTTGCTTTCCCAGCACACCGGAGCCACGGCCATGGTGACGGCGGAAGCCCATGTGCCCATGATCACCGGAACCCGGTCGATATCGACGAGTTTGTGGGCCGCGCGGACGGCCGCCTCGGGGTTGGTTTCGTCGTCCTCCACCACCAGTTCGATCTGGCGGCCCAATACCCCGCCGGCGGCGTTGATCTCGGTGGCGACCGCCTGCATCGCCTTCAGCATGCGCGGTCCGTCGAAACTGCCGGCGCCGGTCAATGGGGTTAGCACACCCAGCCGCAANNACCTTCCGCCTGAAAGCCGAGGAACAGCCGGCCGATTTCCGGGTCCGCCCGCAACTCGGCGGCGTTACCATCGCGTCTGTTACGCCCATCGACAAGCACTGTCGCGCGATGCGCGATCAGCAGCGCCTCATTGGCGTTCTGCTCGACCATGGCGATCGCCACGCCGCTTCGATTGACCTCGACGATGGTGGCGAACAAGGTTTCGGCGGCGATCGGCGACAGCCCCGCCGAGGGCTCGTCAAGCAACAACAGCCGCGGCGCTACCATGAGCGCCGTCGCCATCGCCAGCACCTGGCGCTGCCCGCCGGACAATGTGCGCGCGGCGCGATTGCGCTTCTCGGCCAGCATGGGAAACCGCGCGAACGCCTCTTCAGTGCGGGCGCGAACCCGCCCGGGATCGAGATAGCCGCCAATCTCCAGATTTTCCCGGACGGTCAGCGAGGGGAAAATGTTTGCCTCCTGTGGCACGAAGGCGACCCCGGCGCGGGCGATGGCGCGCATCGACAGTGTGTGGATCGGCTGGCCGTCCAGCAGGATGCCGCCGCGCGACGGATGCAGCAAACCGGCGATGACCTTCAGCAGCGTGGACTTGCCGGCACCGTTCGGGCCGATGATGGCGACGATTTCGTTCGGCGCGATAACGAGGTTGGCGCCCTTCAGGATCTCGTCGCCGCGGCCGTAACCGGCGACGATATCGGTGGCGACCAGCAGGCTCATCGCCGGCGGCCCATATAGGCTTCCCGCACGATCGGGTCGTTGGCGAGTTCGTCGAAGCTGCCCTCACGCAGTTTTACGCCCTCGGCCATGACGATCACCGGATCGCAGAGTGCCGCGATGGTATCCATGTGATGCTCGATCAGCAGCACGGTAATGCCTTCGCCGGCCAACGCGCGCAGATGCGCGGCGATATCGCGCGCCAGCGTCGGATTGACCCCGGCGACCGGCTCATCCAGCAGCAGCAGACGCGGTTCGGCCATCAACGCGCGGCCGATCTCCAGCAACTTTTTCTGGCCGCCCGAGAGGTCCGCCGCGCGATTGTCCAACACGCCGTTCAAATTCAGCCGATGGGCAATGGTCACCGCCTGTTCCAGCAATTCCGCATCGCGGCGGCGCGCGGCGCGCGGCCGCATTATAGCGGGTAGCACGCGTTCGCCAGGCTGGCGCGGACCGTACAGCAACAGGTTCTCCAACACGGAAAGGCGCGGAAAACCGTGCGCGATCTGGAACGTACGCACCAGGCCGGCGCGCGTGATGCGATCGGGCCGCCAGCCGGCGATCGACTGGCCGGCGAAACGAATGTCGCCGGAGTCCGGCCGCAACATGCCGGAGATGCAGTTGAATAGCGTGGTTTTGCCCGCCCCGTTGGGACCGATCAGGCCGGTCACGCGGCCGGCCTCCACGGACAGTTCGACGCCACGCAGCGCATGCACGCCGTCGAAGCTGCGGGTCAGGGAATGGATTTCGAGCAGAGGCACCGGGCAGCACTGTGCATGATGGCCGCGGGGGCAACAATCGTGCTCACGCGCGTTGGCTGGACCTGATGACTTGCGAGTGTATTCTGCGCCGGCCCACCGCGGCAGACGCCGCGATCCGGCGACGACAGCGAGGTACACCCGATGTCCGCGACCGACACGACCGTGATGACACGTCCCGCCTCGACACGCCGCCCGGTCGAGGGGCCCTCCGCCTGGACCGGCGCCGACATGCGGCAGCGGGAGGCCGAGTGGAGCTACCGCCTGTCGCCGACCGAAATCGCCGAGATCGAAACCGCGACCCAGGCGGTACGCGCCCGCGGTCTGGACCTCGCCGCCATCGGCCGCGCCGATTTCCGCCTCCCCACCCTCGGCCCAATACTGGACCGCCTGTGCGGCGAGGGCCTGAACGGCCGCGGCTTCGTCATGCTGCGCGGCATGCCCGTCGAAAACCGCCCGATCGAGGAAGCCGCCACCGCCTACTGGGGCATCGGCACGTATTTCGGCGCCGCTCGCTCCCAGAACGCCAAGGGGCATCTGCTTGGCCACATTTACGACCTCGGCGGCAGCAGCGCGACGGATCCGCATGTTCGCAGTTATGCCACCGCCGAGCGGCAGAACTACCACATAGACCGCTGCGACGTCGTCGCTTTGCTCTGCCTGAAGCGCGCCATGTCGGGCGGGTTGTCGGCGATCGTCAGTTCCATGACCCTGCACAACGTCATGGCCGAGCGCCGGCCGGACCTGCTGGAACGGCTGTATCAGTCCTTCCCCGTCGATCGCCGCGGCGAGGTCCCGCCCGGCAAGCAGCCCTTCTATGATGCCCCGGTCTTCAATCCCCACGCCGGCACGCTGTCGGTGTTGTATTCCCGGCTGCACATCGGCTCCGCCCAGAGGTTCCCCGAGGCCCGGCGGCTCACGGCAGAGGATATCGAAGCCCTCGACATGCTGGGCGAACTGGCCGCCGACCCAGAGCTGCGGCTGGATATCGCGTTCATGCCTGGGGACATCCAGTTCCTGCACAACCACACAATTCTGCACGCCCGCACCGGCTACCAGGACTGGCCGGAGGTCGAGCGCAAGCGGCATTTGCTGCGGTTGTGGCTGTCCCCGCCCGGCGCCCGCGAACTGCCGCCGATCTTCGCGGAGTGCTACGGCGGGCTCACGCCGGGCGATCGCGGCGGCATCATTTGCGAGGGCACCCGCCCTCACGCCCCCCTCGCGCCGGGCTGACCGGCGGGAACGCATGGCAGCCGGAGGAAGACGGGGGCTTGTCTGTCCGGCCCAGGTCCGCTACCTCCCCGCCTCCCGTGGCGCCCGTAGCTCAATTGGATAGAGCACCAGACTACGAATCTGGGGGTTGGAGGTTCGAGTCCTTCCGGGCGCGCCATTTTCCGGGTGGCATCATGCTCTGGGGCCCTCCGAGGCATTCTCACGTGCGTCCTCGCCGGAGCGCGGGCCACCGCGGCGACATCCGATCTTTCGCGAATGCATGGCACGCGGCTCGGCGAACCACCTCAGCGGCGCTGCAAGGCAATCGGTGGGAAAAATCTAAGGCAGCACCGTGATCATTCCAGAACAGCGGCACCGGTGCCGATGCTGATCATGACCGGACCGGAGCCAGGCGCCGCGCGCGACGCCGTGTTATTTCAATCGCGCCGAACTGGCTCCGCGTCGCCGGGACCGGCGTTTCGGACGGCCTGAAACCATTTCGACCTTGTCCACCCTGAACCGCTGAGCTAAATCCCCCGCCCCGGCGGCGCCCGTAGCTCAACTGGACAGAGCACCAGACTACGGATCTGGGGGTTAGGAGTTCGAATCTTCTCGGGCGCGCCAACCATCTCCGTGATTTCACGCCACCCGGCGCGAAGCGGCGATGAAGATAGCACGCGACGCGGACGGAGCCACTTGCCCCTTCGGACGTTGGTCCTCGACACATCGCCCTCGCGCCATTCGCGATCGCAGGAGGCCCAGACATGCAACCCGTCACGCCGACGTCCCGGTGGTACGACCCCACCACCATCGCATTCCACTGGCTGACCGCTTTCCTGGTGGCCGAGCAGTGGCTCGGCGCGCAAACCATCGACTGGTTTCCTTCCGGCACGCCGAGAATCGACGCCCGTTCCGTCCACATCACTCTGGGAGTCCTGCTCGCATCGATCCTGGCCGCCCGCGTCGTCTGGCGCCTGACACTGGGACGCCGCCTACCGCCCTCCGACGCCGGCGCGCTCCACGCGTTGGCCAAAGCGACCCATTGGGGGCTCTACGCGTTGGTCGGCGCGATGGTGGCGGCGGGCCTGTTCCTGACCTGGACCCGCGGCGACAGCCTCTTCAACCTGGTCAAAATCCCCGCCTATGATCCGGGAAACCGGGCGCTCACGCATCAGGTGCAGGAAATTCACGCGACCATTGGATACCTGATCCTGGCCGTCGCCGGCCTGCATGCCGCCGCGGCCCTGGTGCATCACTTCGTGTGGCGCGATGGCGTACTCAACCGGATGCTCGCCCGCGATTGACGCGGCCGGTCGCCACCGCCGCCGGACCGCAAGTCGAGACCTTTGAACCACAACCGCTCGCCGCGTCGCTTCGCGGCGGCCCCCTCCGCGCCACAACGGATCTTGTGCCGCCGCCCTTGGCCGACACCTGTCGATCTGTCATGGCCTGTTCCTCCGACCCACTCCAGGCGGCAGCGGGTGGCCGGGACACGCGACCCCGGGTGTGACGCCGGCCGGATCTCAATGTTTCCGGGCGGCGGCCTCGATCGGAACAAGACGAACCCAAAAAAAGTCATGACTTCGTGGCATCGGAAACGGAACCATTACGGACCGCCGCCGTTGAATGCATGGCCCGCGCCGCGTTCCTGTTCCGGCATCAATCCACTCGCTGGACAGTTTTTCTACCCGGCCATCGCGCGTGAGCTTGTTCGAACTGGTTTGCCGCCCTGGCTCCGGAAACGTGTGCAAAAAGGAGGAACTACGTGAATCTGATCATCCTCATTATCGTCCTGATGTTCTTGTTCGGCGGCGGCGGCTATTACTACGGCGGTCCGTACGTCGGCGGCGGCCTGGGCACGGTGCTGTTGATTGTCCTGATTGTGTTGCTGGTCCGAGGTTGAACCGGATTTTAGTTTATCCGGCTGATATCCAGACTTAATCCCGAGGCAGCGGACGGTTCGCCACGAAACGCGAGCCGCTCGCCTGCGTCCACATTCAGGTCACCGGCCCAGGATTGAACAGCGACAGGGCGTTGGCGATGCCCCAGCGGTCGGACCAGGTCTGCTTACGACCGCTCGCGACGTCCAGGATCAGGCGGAACAACTCCCAGCCCACATCCTCGATCGTGGCGCGCCCGGTGGCGATGCCGCCGGCGCTGATGTCGATCAGGTCGTGCCATCGCTCGGCCAGAGCATCGCGCGTGGCCATCTTGATCACTGGCGCGGCGGCCAACCCGTACGGGGTGCCGCGGCCCGTGGTAAACACCTGCAGCGTCATGCCGGACGCCAGTTGCAACGTGCCACAGATGAAATCGCTCGCCGGCGTCGCGGCGAAGATCAGCCCCTTGCGGTCGACCCGCTCCCCGGGCGCCAACACGCCAGAGATCGCGCTGGTCCCCGACTTGGCGACCGAGCCCAACGCTTTCTCCACGATGTTCGCCAGCCCGCCGCGCTTGTTGCCCGGGGTGGTGTTGGCGCTGCGATCCGATGCGCCCTCGTTCAGATAATTATCGTACCATGCCATTTCCCGTATCAGCGCCCGTCCGACCTCCTCGTCCGCCGCTCGAGGCGTCAGCAGATGGATCGCGTCCCGCACCTCGGTAACCTCGGAAAACATCACTGTCGCTCCGGCGCGAACCAGCAGATCCGCGCAGAACCCCACCGCCGGGTTCGCCGTGACGCCGGAGAATGCGTCGCTGCCGCCGCATTGCGTTCCCACCACCAGATCGGACGCGGGACAGGTTGTTCGAGTGCGCCGATTGAGTTCCTTCAGGCGCTGCTCCGCCATCTCCATGATCGAGGCGATGATGTCGCCGAACCCGTGATGACTCTCATCCTGCATCCGGACGATACCGGGCGCGTTCCCGGCTGCGGGGGCCCGGCGTTCGTCGTCCAGCAACCATTCCGGCATCATTTTCTCGCAGCCCAGTCCGACGACCATGGGCGAGCCGCCGAAGTTCGGGTTGCGGGCGATGTTGCGCAGCGTGCGGATCGGCACCGCGGCGCCGGGCGCGTTGATCGCCACGCCGCAGCCATAGGTGTGGTTCAGCGCCACCACGTCATCGACATTGGGATAACGCGGCAGCAGTTCGGCCCGGATACGCTTCGCCGCGTATTCCACCGTGCCCGAGACGCACTGCACGCTGGTACTGATCCCCAGCAGGTTCTTCGTTCCCACCGTGCCGTCAGCATTACGGTAGCCCTCGAACGTATAGCCCTCCAGCGGAGGCTGCGCGGCCGGCACGCGGGTCGCCAGCGGCAGGTCCTCCAGCGAGGGCGCGTCCGGCATGCGGACCAGCGATTCCTCCACCCAACTGCCGCGTGGGATCGGCCGAAGGGCGGTGCCGATGACCTCGCCATAGCGGATGATCGGATCGCCTTCGGCCAGATCGGTCAGATTGATCTTGTGGCCTTGCGGGACCCGGTCGCGCAACGTGAGGCCCGAGGAAAACGCGGTGCCGGCAGGCAGGCCAGCGGCGTTGACGACGATGGCGACGTTGTCGTCGTCATTGACCCGGATGTACAGCGGTTGTTCGGGCAAGGTGGGTTCTCCCGTGTGACAATGGCCCCGATGGCGGCCTGGATGGGCGGCCAATGTGGATCATGGATCTCATTGTATAGCATGCCCGGCGGGAAACGGGATCCCGCGGCGGCCAGGCGCACCCCAATTTCACCCCGCGATGTCCCGGGCTCGGCCGCTGGGAGCCACTCCCGTCGTTCCCCGTGCGGCCGGATCGACGAATAACGGCGCCATCGAGGGAACCTCCACCCAGGCAATGCGATTACCTGGGCGCGTGGAACCGCCTCGTGGCGACGCGGTTGCTCTCCAGCGCGGCGCTAACGAAAGCAGGAATGGGCATGACCACATACGGCACGATTTACGCGTTCGGCGACAGCCTGTCGGACGCCGGCAACGCCTGGCTCCTCACCAACAGCCCTTATGCCGCCGGCCTGGGGCTGTCGCCCGAGCCGGTGAGCCCTCCGTACTATCAGGAGATCTATAGCAACGTCACCGCCAACGTGTTCAGCAACGGCCCCGTCTGGACCCAGGATCTCTCGTCGTCGCTCGGTCTTGGCACCCTCGCCCCGAGCGGAGTCGGCGCCTACGCCAATACCGTCCTGGCCGATCTGACCGCCCAGGTTGGGGCGAGCCAGGCGGCGACCGATCTGTTTTTGCTGGAGCTCGCGACCGGCGTCTCCGGCACGAACCCCTACATTCCTCTGGTCTCGGGTGCCGCCGGAGGCACCGATTTCGCGATCGGCGGCGCGGTCACCGGCCCCACCAGCGAGAACTCGCCGGTCACCGGCCTGGATGGCCTCGCCGCGCAGTTGGCGACGTTTCAGCGAGACGTGCCGACCCCCGCCGCCAACGCGCTGGCGACCGTGTCGATCGGCGGCAACGACGTG
>PLSZ01000148.1:772-4457 GCA_003164305.1 Acetobacteraceae bacterium | reverse complement strand
GGGCGCCAGACCTCCGGGGCGCCAGGGCTCCGAAGCGAAACCCCGGCGCTTCCGCCGCCCAATGATGGCCAGTGAAACCACGGCGTTATCCGCGCGCATGTCAGATGTCGTCCATTGCTACGACGGCGGGGGCTCAAGCAGCTTGCGATGACCATTACGACGCGCGGTGCCGGCCATCGCCTGGCCTCTCGGCGGATCCACGCGATCCTCGCCGGCCGCGCCCCCTTTATCCTCATGTTCGCCGCCCTCATCACCGTCAATTGGGCCGCCGCCCTCTGGCTGATCCACTACACGTACCTGGACCGCGAGAACGCCGCGCTGCAACTCGTCAACGACGAAGCCGATTACACCGCGCAAGAGATCGGCAATCTGTTCGACGACGCGGACCGTGTGTTGCGGGAACTGCGGTCGCGCCCCTCCCCTGATTCCCTGACCACGGCGCTGGCGGGATGGATGCCGCCCAGAAATTCGGGAGGCATCGCGGCCATCGCGCCGGACGGCCATGTGATCGCCGCCTCGCCCCACGCCAACACGGCCGGTTGGCCCAGATTGATGACCCGGCTCGCCGGCTCGACCGACGTGCTGGTGATCGGCGACCCCATTCTGGGCAAGAACGGTCATCTCGGCTCCGTGCCGGTGGCGCGGCGGATCACCGATCCCGACGGCTCGTTTGGCGGCATCCTGATGTATTCGATCGAGGGCGACGCGTTTCCCGCGCCCTCGCCCGCCGTCGTCGCGCTCGACGGCTGCCTGACCATCGTCACCGACGACAATATCGTCCTGGCCCGGATACCGGATGTGCGAGGCACCATCGGCATCCGCATGACGTTCGCCCCGGATCTCGCGACGATGCGCGACCGCGCCTCGGGCACCGTTCGCCATGTCAGCGCGATCGATGGGGTCGATCGCCTCATCGCCTACCGACGCTTGTCCGGGGTGCCGGCCTTGCTGACGATCGGGATCGGCCATAACGCCGCGTTCGCCGATTGGGAAACGTTGCGGACGATCGTGATCGGCGCGCGGCTGGGGGCAACCGCCCTCATCCTGGTCACCGGGTTCTTCTGGTACACGCGGCGGCGGCGGGCGCGCATTTCGGCCGACGCCCTGGCCGCGATCCTGTCCGGTGTCGAGCAGGGGATCCTGGTGGAGAATTCCGTCGGCACCGTGATCGAAGCCAACGAAGCCGGCGCGATGCTGGCCCTGCCGGACGACCTGGCGGAGCGGACGGCAACGCGCCTCTCCGACGGCGCGTTCATTCACACGATGCGCATCGGCCTGGCCGACGGCGGGGCGGTCCTGATCGGCACCGACCTGACCGCCCGCGGCGTGGCCGAGGCGCGGATCGCCTACCTCACCGATCATGACCGGCTGACCGGCCTGCCCAATCGTTGGCGCGCGACGACGCGGATCCACGAACTGATCGACGGAACACACGGCGCCATCCGTCTCGCCGCGATGATCCTGTTCGATCTCGATGGCTTCCGGGACATCAACGACACGCTCGGCCATGAAGGCGGCGACGAAGTGCTGATCGAGGTCGGGAGCCGGCTGCGCGATCTGGTCTCCGGGCACGACATGGTGGCGCGGCTTGGCGGCGACGAATTCCTGCTGTTCCTGGACGATCCGGCCGACGAAGCGGGGATCATGGGCCTCGCTCGGCAGATCCCGCGCATGTTGGCCCGCCCCATCGCCGCGCGCGGCCAGCAGATCCGCCTGGGCGCCAGCCTCGGCATCGCGCTGTACCCCCGGGACGGCGGCGATGTCGCGACGTTGTTCCGCCACGCCGACATCGCGCTGAGCCGCGCGAAAATGGCCGGCCGCGGCACCGCGCAAAGTTTTGCCCCCGAGATGATGGTGTCATTCGAAGAACACCGCATGATGGAAAGCGATCTGCGCCGCGCGCTGGACAGCGATGAGCTGGAGTTGCGCCTGCAACCGCAATTCTCCTGTGAAACCCTGGAAGTCACCGGGTTCGAGGCGTTGGCGCGGTGGCGCCACCCGGTCCGCGGCGAATTGTCCCCCTCCGCGTTCATCCCAATCGCGGAACGGTCTGGCCTGATCAATCCGCTCGGCCTCTGGGCCATCGAGCAGGCCTGTAAAGCCGCCGCCGGTTGGCGCGCCCGCCATCGTGTCGCGGTCAATCTGTCACCGTTACAGTTGCGCTGCGACACCATTCAGGAAGATATCCGGGCGATCCTGCGCCGCACTCAGTTCCCGGCGCATCTGCTGGAGCTCGAGGTGACCGAAAGCGTGCTGCTGGATGAGGATCAACGAACTCTGGAGACGTTGCATAAGTTGCGGGCGATGGACATCCGGGTGACGCTCGACGATTTCGGCACGGGATATTCGAGTTTAAGTTATCTGCGCCGGTTTCCGTTCGACAAGATCAAGATCGACAAGTCGTTCATCCAGGGTCAGGGCACCGATCGCGGCACCAGGGTGATCCTGGAGGCGATGATTCGCATGTGTTCCGATCTCGGTTTCGACGTCGTGGCGGAGGGCGTCGAAACCGAGAGTCAGCTCGCTGAACTGCGCCACCTGGGATGCCGCGAAATCCAGGGTTTCCTGCTGGGAGAACCGCTGCGGCCCGAAATGGTCGAGGATTTTCTGGTGCGCCATGGAAGGCGCGTGGCCGCGGAATGTCCGCGAAATATCGTACCAACGCCGTGTTGAGGAGATCAACGGAATTATATCCCGGCCGGTCGTCCCGGCGTTCAACCGTCATCACCGGCATCGACCACATGGGTGCCGAAATTCTATCCGGAACGTAATAGCAACATTTCTTACCTTTTATGACACGACTCGATTGAATCATCGGTAGCCCCAAAATCGCTCTCACCAATGTGTTCGTGCTGGTGGTCCGGTCGAGCCGGACCAGGACGAAGAACAGAGGACTCACGCCGCTTGCCGCGGCGATCCAATCATGAGACAGGAGGGCTCCAACCCTCCCTTGATCGCCCCCCGCGACCAGATCGGATCACACCATGTCGGGAACCCTTCTCGCCGAACTGCCGGAAGACCTGGCGACTGGTGCCATCGCGGAAATCTACGATGAAGTGCGCCGGTTCTCCGGCGTGCCGTACGTTTCATCCCTGCAACGCTATCTCGCGACCATGCCGGGCGTGCTGGAATGGGCCTGGTCGGCGGTGCGGCCCGCGATGGTCTCGGGCGTGATCCCGGAGATGGGATGGCGGCTGGCCAGCGATGTCAAACTGGCGCCTTTGCCACCTGTTTCGGCTGCGGAACGGGCGGCCTGGAAACTCGACATGGGCGCCTACGCGACCATCGGTTCGATCGCGGAAAATTTCGTCCGCGTGTCGCCGGTCAATCTGATGACTGGTGCCTGTCTGCGCGCGCTGTTGACGCAACCGCCGCCGAACGGCCCAGGAATCGAGACGACGTGGACGCCGCCGGCGATGTTGCCGCCGATGCCGGGCAACGCCGATCCGCTCGCGCTGCCGGCGGAGCAACGCGCCGTGCTGATGCGTTTCGCCACCGAGNNCGCCGCGCTGGCCGCCGCCCCCGCCATCGTTGCCCGCCTCCCCTCTCCTGGACCCGCGCCCGACGCCGAGACCACCCGCCGGATTCTGGCCACCATCGATCGTTACGCGGAGACCAGCCCGGAGATGACCATGTTCGGGCGGTTGATTCTGGACGCGATTTAGCGCCGGGGATCAATACCAGC
>PLSZ01000148.1:0-669 GCA_003164305.1 Acetobacteraceae bacterium | reverse complement strand
AGAGTCAGTCATTCCGGCGATTCGTATAATATCCGCGATAATGTTAACGTTTCACTCGTCCGTCGGCGCCACCACCGCTCCCGATCCCATCGCCGCCTCGATCCGAGCTGTATCGTAACCAAGTACCCCGCGCAGAATCTCCAGCGCGTTGGCGCCAAGGCCAGGGGCGGCGACCGGATCGGCCAACGGCGTGCCGTGCAATTTAAATGGCAGGCGAATGTTCGGCACCGATCCGACCACCGGATGCGGTATCTTCGTAACGATCTCGCGCGCCGCCATTTCGTCGGAGCCAAACGCTTCCGCGATCGAATTGATCGCGCCNNGCGCGAGCCAATCAGCCCGCGGCCTGGTGCGCAAAATCTCCTGAACAATCGGCATCAACGTGTCCCGGTTGCGCGTACGCTCCCGGGTTTTCGCGTAATCCTGATGCTCCGCGAGTTCCGGGCGGCCCAGTACCCGAGCCATTCGTTGCCAGGTCCGATCGTTGGCGCAGGCGACGAAGATCGGTCCGTCCGCCGTCTCCAGCGCCGCCGTTGGCACGGTGTCGCGGCTGTTATTGCCGGCCCGCGTCGGTTCCTCGCCGCTGACCAGGTAGTTCATCGCGTGAAACCCGACCATGGTCACCGCGGTGTCGAACAGCGCTGACTCGATGAACTGTCCGCGGCCCAG
>PLSZ01000516.1:270-4749 GCA_003164305.1 Acetobacteraceae bacterium | reverse complement strand
TCTGAGATGTGTGAATCTTGTAGGGTCCAGCCGGAGGATGACGAATTGGGAGGCCGATCGGCAAAATGGGAACTGCTGGCGGTTCGGCGTGTGCGTTGACTCCGCGCCATCACAAGCCTAACATTTCATCATTCATTCTCCGTTTGCGACGGATTGGTCATGATTTATGCGATATGAGTATTTTATAGTCATTGATTTGCCGCTTTAAACATCAAAACAGGTTTGGGAGAGCGAAATGGTTCCGATCGCGTGATCGGGACGCACGGTTGTGATGCACAAAAAGCGGTCGGCGCATCCTGAACGACCGCCGCGCCAGCAGCGGAATGCCGACCGGCGGAGGCTGTCTCCGTCACGTTCGTAAGAAGCGCCAAGGGCAATGGCGCGCGGGAGAGTTGCGTCCGATTTCGGATTGATCGGAGACGCCATAATGACTTCCGCCTTCACCCGCCGCACCGCTTTGCATTCGGCCGCGGCCGCCGTGCTGTCATCCTGCTGGGTCCGCACCGCGCGGGCCGATGAAACCGGCACATTGACCGTCGCGCTGTCCAACAATCCGATCACCTGCGACCCGATCAACATGTCGAGCCACGACTCGATGATTCTCAGTCAGACCATCTGGGAAAACCTCGTGGAGTTCGACATCGAGGGCAATCTGCGCCCGCAGCTGGCGAAGGCGTTGCCGGAGATTTCCAAAGACAGCCTGATCTACACATTCGATCTGCGCGACGACGTGATGTTTCAGGACGGCACGCCGCTGACGTCCGACGATGTGAAATACAGCATCGAATACACGATCAATCCCGCGAACAAGGCATCGCGCGGACCGATCTTCAATCGCCTGTCGCACGTCGAGACCGATGGACCGCACCGCGTGCACGTGCATTTGAAGGAGCCGTTCGCGCCCTGGCTGATGTTCCTGACCAAACACATGGGCGTCTGGCCAAAAGACTCGCGGGAGAAACTCGGCAACGATTATTTTCGTCTGACTCCGAAAAATGTTGGGACAGGCCCGGGTATTTTCGAGGAATGGCGGTCGAACGATTATGTGAGTTTCACGCGCAATCCGAACTACTGGCAAAAGGGCCTGCCGCACTGGGACCGTCTGGTGGTGAAAGTGGTGCCGGAGGATGCGACACGCATCGCCTTTCTGCTGGGCGGTCAGGCCGACATTATTGGCGCGCCGCCGCCGCGCGAATTCGGCCGGCTAAAAACGCGCAAGGGCATTCAGGGCGAAGCGCTGGCGACGTTTGGCGGCTGGACGGTCATCTTCCAGAATTGTTCGCGTCCGCCGTTCAACGATATCGAGTTCCGCCGCGCCATGAAGCATGCGATCGACCGCAAAACGATCGCCGAGAAGATTTATTACGGTCTGGTCGAAGCGTCCGCCATTCCCGCCCCCGCCTCAGGCTGGTGGTTCGATAAGGAAGCCGACGCGATGTCGGCTTACGACCTGGACAAAGCGCGCGCCCATCTCGCGAAGTCCGCTTACGCCAACGGCACGGAATTCGATCTCGATCTGCCGGCGGAGCCCTATCTGCTGGACGCCCGGGATGCCGCCGTGTTCGTCCAGGCGGAGCTGGCGAAACTCAACATCAAGGTCAATCTGCGCATGTCGCCGGCGCCCATCATGACGTCGCACGTGATGGCCGGAGACTACACCGCCGCGATCGCGAATTTCATGTCGCCGGGGGAACCGACCTACTTCCTGATGACCAACTTCACCGCCGCCAGCTTCATGTCGAAAGTGTCCGGTAATATCGTCGATCCCGACGTGGCCGAGGCGTTGAAGATCGCCTTCGCGGAAACCGACCGCGAGAAGTTGAAGCCTGTCTACGCCAAACTGTTTCGCAGCATGGCCGATTCCTCTTATTACACCTGGATCGGTTATTTCGCGGCGGCCAATTTGTGGCGCGACCGGGTGAAAGATTTCAAACCCAGCCGCGGTCTGACGGTCAACGTGCATGACGTGGCGCTCGGCTGATGGGCGGCATGCTGGCGCGCCGCGCGGGGTTCTCGCTGCTGTCGCTGTTGCTGGTCAGCGCGTGCCTGTTTCTGCTGACGCGCGCCATTCCGGACAGCCCAGGAAGGATCGTGCTGGGACAGGACGCGACCGAGGATCAGGTGGCGCAGTTTGAGCGGGATCATGGGCTCGACCGTTCGGTTGGCGTGCAATACGCGCGGTGGGTCTCGGGCATCGTTCTGCATGGCGATCTGGGACGGTCGTTCATAACCGGCCGCTC
Source organism: Acetobacteraceae bacterium (assembly GCA_003164305.1). Next base: position 2,509 of record PLSZ01000516.1, on the reverse strand, counting down.
GGTCGGCGATGAAATCGCGAAAACCCTGCCGGTGACGTTCGAGCTGGTCGTTGTCGCGTTCGTGTTCGCCTGCGTCTTCTCGTTGGCGGCGGGTACCGCGTCGGCGTTGCTGCGCGATACCGTGGTCGATTACGGCGTGCGGCTGGTGGCGGTACTGGGCGTGTCGGTCCCGGGTTTCTGGCTCGCCCTGATCCTGATCATGGCGTTCGCGGTCGATCGCGAATGGTTTCCGCCTGGTGGATTTACGCCGCTGTCGGCCGGGTTTTTGGCGCATCTTGACTCCATCGTCCTACCAACGTTCTGCCTTGGCATCTTTTACATGGCGGTGCTGAGCCGCATGACGCGCTCCAGCCTGTTGGATGTGCTCGGTCAGGACTATATGCGGACGGCGCGCGCCACCGGTCTCGCGCGCTGGCGGGTGTTGATTTACGCCTTGCGCAACGCGTTGGTTCCGGTGGTGACCATCGCCGGCATGTCCTTCGGCTACATGTTCGGTTGGGCACTGATCATCGAGGCGGTGTTCAATATCAACGGCCTCTCGCGCGCGTTGCTGACCGCGATCCAGCAGCGCGACTTCGCATTGGTGCAAGGCGTGGTCATGGTTTTCACCTTCGTCTTCATTCTGGCCAACCTCGCCGCGGATATCGCCAACGCCTGGTTGAACCCACGCATCGCAATGGCCGTGGCATGATGGCCCGCGTTATCTCGGCGTGCGGCGGCACCGGTGGTTTCATCGGCGCCTGCCTGATGTTCCTGCTGATCGTGGACGCCCTCGCGGCACCCTGGGTCGCGCCGTTCGATCCGCTGAAAGTCGATATGCTCAACGCGCTGTCGCCACCTGACGCGGTGCACCTGTTCGGCACCGATCAAAATGGGCGCGACGTATTGAGCCGCGTGATCTGGGGCGGCCGCGCGTCGCTGGAGGTCTCCGCGCTCGCGGTCCTCATCGGCGGTTGCGGCGGGGTCGGTCTGGGCTTGCTGGCCGGCTTCTTCAGCGGCGGTTGGCTGGAGCAATCATTGATGCGCGTCCTCGACGCGATGGCCTCCATCCCGCTGCTGATCTGGGCTATCGCGCTTGTCGGTATTCTGGGCGTCGGCTCCGTGCATATCGCCGGCTTTACGTTCGGCAACGAGGTCAAGCTGCTCGCGCTGCTCGGCGTGCTGTATATCCCGACCCTCGCCCGCATCACTTACACGACGGCGCTTGGAGAGGCGGGCGCGAATTATGTCGCGGCGCGGCGGTTGCAAGGCGTCAGCGGCCTTCGCATCATGCTCTCCGACGTGCTGCCGAACTGTCTGTCGCCCGTGATCGTGCAGGCCACGCTGCTGCTGGCGATCGGCATCGTGATCGAGGCCTCGGTCAGTTTCGTCGGCCTGGGCGTGCAACCGCCATGGCCAAGCTGGGGAAACATGCTGGCCGACGCGCGGAATTATCTGTTCAGCGGCGAGTGGTGGCTGTCCGTGTTCCCCGGTGCCTGCATCTCCCTCAGCGTCGTCGCGATCAATCTGTTGGGCGACGGATTGCGTGACGCGCTGGATCCGCGTCACAGCACCTCGGCGCTGACCGCATGACGGATCAGGATCTGCTGCGCGTTGAAGGTTTGCATGTCGGTTTCCGCGCCGGCGACCAGATGCGCGATGTCGTGCGCGGGGTCGATCTGCGCGTCAAACCGGGCGAGGTCGTTGGCCTTGTCGGCGAATCCGGCTCCGGCAAAAGCATCACCGCGTTGGCCGTGATGCGCCTGTTGCCGCCCGGCGCCGCCATCACCAGCGGGCGCGTGACATTCCGCGGCCGCGACCTGATGGAGGCGAACAACTCCGAGATGAACCGGTTGCGTGGCGGCGAGATCGGCATGATCTTTCAGGATCCGCTGACAGCGCTCAATCCGGCGCTGCCGATCGGCCGTCAACTCGGCGACGCGATCCGCGCGCATCAATCGGTCAGTTGGCGGCAAGCCCAGACCAGGGCTGAAGAATTGCTCGCGCTGGTGGGTATTCCGTTTCCGAAAGAACGGTTGCGCGCTTATCCGCACGAATTGTCNNACGACCGCGCTGGATGTCACGGTGCAGGCTCAGGTCATGGAACTGATCGATCGGATCCGGAACGAGTTCGGTATCGCGGTGCTGTTCATCAGTCATAATCTTGAACTGGTGGCGGAGATCGCCGACTGGGTCACGGTGATGTACGCCGGACGCGTGGTCGAGAGCGGCGGCGTGGAAACGTTGTTCGCGACGCCGA
>PLSZ01000516.1:0-223 GCA_003164305.1 Acetobacteraceae bacterium | reverse complement strand
CGCTGTAGCGCCGAGGACCCGCCGATGCGATGGCGCGGCGAGCAAATGGCCGCCTGCTTTCTGGCCGCGTCATGACGGCCCGTATGCCCACACCGCACGATAACGCCAGGCAATCCGACGCGGCGCCGCTGTTGCTGTTGCGTAACCTGCGCAAAACCTATCGGCTGCGGCGGGGAGTTTTGGATCGTCTTCGCGGCCGCTCGCGCGACGTCAACGCCGTCGA
>PLSZ01000568.1 GCA_003164305.1 Acetobacteraceae bacterium | reverse complement strand
CGCCGCCGCCGAGTTCGCCGGTGCGCCGGTTCCAGCCGATATCGACTTCCATCGATGGCTCGGTGAACGGGAAATACGAAGACCGGAAGCGCACCGGCAGGTCGGCAATGCCGAAAAACGTGCGCAGAAAATCGATCAGCGTGCCCTTCAGATGCCCCAACGTAAGGTCGCGGTCGATCACCAGGCCCTCGCACTGGTGGAACATCGGCGAGTGGGTCGCGTCGTGGTCGGCGCGATAAGTGCGGCCGATCACGATCACCCGGATCGGCGGCTTCTGCGTCAGCATGGTGCGGATCTGCACCGGCGAGGTCTGCGTGCGCAGCACCGGCGGCGGCAGGTTTTCCTGGGCGGGCAGATAAAACGTGTCGTGATCGGCGCGCGCGGGATGATGCGCCGGGATGTTCAGCGCGCCGAAGTTGAACCAGTCGCTTTCGACGTCGGGCCCCTCGGCGAGCGTGCAGCCCATGGCACCGAAGATCGCGGCGATTTCCTCCATGGTGCGGGCGATCGGGTGGATCAGGCCGGTTTCGCGCGGGCGCGGCGGCAGGGTCGGATCGATCATCTCGCGCGCCAGACGCTCATCGAGCGCGGCGGATTCCAGGGCTGGTTTTCGGGCTTCGATCGCGCCGGTCAGCGCGTCCTTCAATTGGTTCAGCGCGGCGCCGCGTTCACGCCGCTGCTCGGGCGGGGTCTTGCCCAGATCGCGCAGCAGGCCGGTCAAGGACCCGTTGCGGCCGAGCACCGCGATGCGAATGGCATCCCACGCACGCAAATCCTGGGCGGCGGCAAGCGCCGCGTCCGTCTCGTTCTTGAGGGCGAGCAGGTCATCGGTCATCGGTGGTCTCACGAAATATCAGGGTCACCCCCACGGGCGCCATTAACGCGAACGGCCACCCAGAGACAGACCGGGTGGCCGCGGCAATCAGGTCCCAGAAACAGCCGCGTCAGACGAGCGCGGCCTGGACCTTATCGAGGATGGCCTTGAAGGTCGCCGGATCATCGTATGCGATGGCGGCGAGCACTTTGCGATCCATCTCGATCCCGGCCTTTTTCAGGCCGTTGATAAATCGCGAGTAGGTCAGGCCGTGCTCACGCGCCGCCGCGTTGATGCGCTGGATCCACAGCGCGCGGAATTCGCGCTTTTTCACCCGACGGTCGCGATAGGCGTATTGCAGCGACTTCTCCAGCCGCTCCCGCGCCGCGCGGTAGGTGGTGGACGTGCGGCCGTAGAAGCCCTTCGATTGCTTCAGGACCTTCTTGTGGCGGGCATGCGTGGTGGTGCCGCGTTTGACTCGTGCCATGACGCGCCCTCCTTAAACCAGACCGTACGGGGCCCACTGCTTGACGGTCAGGCCGTCAGCGTGGGTCAGCGTCTGGCTGCCGCGGTTGGTGCGCTTCATCTTCTGGCTGCGGTTGATCAGGCCGTGGCGCTTGTTGCCGGGGCCGGCGAGCACCTTGCCCGTCGCGGTGATCTTGAATCGCTTCTTCACCGACGACTTCGTCTTCATCTTGGGCATTTGGTCTCCTTTCTGTTAACCGCCCCACCGGACTACCCAGATGTGGCGGCTGTCGCGGCTGGGCATGCCCATTTCAGGCCCAGACTCGCAGACGAGGCGCGGGGTATAGCGGCGCGGCCGCGCGGGTGCAAGGACGGTTTGGCGGCACGGTCCGGGGCAGGCTCTTCGAACCCGCCAGTGGCGTTGCCCCTGGACCCCCACCTCATTCCCCTCAAATCAATGCGGGTGGAGGGGCAGCGCCCCCGTGGGATCCGGAGCCTGCCCCGGGTTTGACCCGGGGGTGAAACCCTGGCGCTACCGTGGCCCGGGCAACGGCCCGGATCGGGCGAGCCAGTGGCCAAGGAACGCGCGGGTGCGGGCGAAGCTGTCCTCGGCGGCCGCCTCGTTGTATTCCATGATGTGAGAGTTATCGACCGTGTGCGGAATGCCTGGATTGTCGAAGGCGTGATAAACGCCCGGGTAGCCGTGCACCTCCACCACCTCGTCACCAGCGACCGCGCGCGCGTAAGCCGAGCAGCGCAGCACCGGGTGCCCCCAGTCGTCCAGATCGCCGGCCAGCACCAGAAGCGGCACCTTGCCATGCTCCGCCGGATCGACGCAGGGGCCGTAATAATCGATGGCCGCGCTCAGGTGAAAATCCGCGTATCCCCGTTGCGTTGCCAGCGCCGCCGCGGCGCCGCCATGCGACAGGCCCAGAACGGCGATGCGACGCGGATCGATCTCCGGCCGCGCGCGCAGCCACGCGGCGGCGGAACCGATGTCGCCCACGCGGTCCCTCGGCGTGACGAACTCCTGCGCGTCCGGTTCGCAGACCCTTGTGATGCCGCGCGGGGTCATGCTGTCGGGGATCAACGCGGCGTAGCCCCAGGCGTTGAGGCGGTCAGCCCAAAGCAACTGGCTCGGGCCGCGGCCGCCGCAGCCGTGCAGGACGATCACGGCGGGGAAGGGTCCCTTGCCGCGAGGCAGCTTTAATGTCGCCGGAATCGGGTCGTCGGGCATGCGCGAGCGCGGCACCGCGAGCGGCGGAATGGATACGTCGTCCGGTCCAGGAGGCGGAGCCGACGGGCCAAGGCTGCAAGCCGGCAACAGGAGCAATGTCAGGAGAACGAGCCATCGCGATGGGGAGGCCGGCATCAGGCTCGGGGAGGGGCCGGCCTCCCGGTTCATGGGGAGGCCGCTGTCAGGTACACGGTCGCGTCGCCGAACCACCGGGTCGCGACGGTTGCCCGCACCGGCAGTCGAGGGCCGCCGGGGACGATCGGCGCGATCCACAACTCGCCCGGCCGTTCCTTGGCGTCCTCATCGTGGCCGGAGCCGGTCCGCGCGCCCGCCAGCGTGCGTTCGCTGAAGTCGCAGCGGAGGGCGCGGCCGGCGAAGCTGGACCGGCGCGAGGAGGGCAGTTCCTCCTCACCGATCGTTTTCGCCTCGAACAGCGATACGCGGCGGCCATCGTAGGTTCGGGCGGAGGAATCGCAGCGGCCGGTGCGCGCCACCTGGCGGAGCATCAGCACGATCGCGCTCAGTGGATCGATGGTGTTGGGCAGCATGGAAGGCGGCACTTCCTCGCGCTCGGTGGTATTGGGCGGGACGATCGCCGTGGCGACCGGCGTGCCGTCCCGCCAGATCAGGCTGACGAGCCGGTCCTGACCGCGCAGCCGGCTGCTGGAGCTGTAGTCGTAGGGGAGGAGCCGATCGTTCTCGATCCGGCCGGTGATATGTTCCGCCAGTTGGTCGCTGGCCACCAGATCGGCGAGGCCGATGGTATGGAAGCTCATGGTCATCCGGTAGGCGGAGACGTTCTGGTCCAGGGTGAAGGTCGCGTCCGCGAGGGGCACCGCGAGCAAATACAGCGAATAATTCAGTTCCGCGGCGGCGGCGGGTGCGACGGAGCCCAGGCACAGCAGCGCGGTCAGCAAGGCAGCGGACTTCATTATGGCAGTTTAGGGCGCGGCCGGGATTAAGCAAACGCGCGTCGCCGGGAATCCCCAGGGAAACGCCCGCCGGCGAGAAATCGTGATCGGTTGAGGCGTCCCGAAGAGGTGCGATTCGGGCGGCGGGGATCGCCTTGACACCAGGGGGAGGCGCCGCCTATTCCTCCGCGCCCTGGCGAGCCGCGGTTCTTGCTGTTCCGTGGAACGGCGTCGGCGGGAGACGGATGGGCGCGTAGCTCAGCGGTAGAGCATTCGCTTCACACGCGAGAGGTCACAG
>PLSZ01000074.1:4694-10821 GCA_003164305.1 Acetobacteraceae bacterium | reverse complement strand
GGAGCCGATGACCAGCCTCAACCCGGTTCTCACGGTCGGGAAACAAATCGGCGAGACGGTGCAATTGCATCAGGGCATGAATTACCATGACGCGGAGAGGAAAGCGGTGGAGATGCTGACCCTGGTCGGCATTCCCGCTCCGGCGCGCCGCGTGAAGGAATATCCGCACCAGTTGTCCGGCGGCATGCGCCAGCGCGTGATGATCGCGATGGCGCTGGCCTGCAATCCGCGCCTTCTCATCGCCGATGAGCCGACGACCGCGCTGGACGTGACAATCCAGGCGCAAATCCTCGATCTGATGCGCGACCTGAAAACCCGGCTTGGCTCGGCGATCATGCTGATCACTCACGATCTGGGCGTGGTCGCCGAAATGGCCGAGCGTGTGATCGTCATGTACGCGGGCCGCAAAGTCGAAGAAGCGTCGGCGTTCGAAATCTTCGCCCGCCCGCTGCATCCTTACACACGCGGGTTGATCGGCGCGGTGCCGGTGCTCGGGTCCTCGCTGGTGGAGGGCCCGCGCGGCAGGTTGGCGGAAATCGGCGGCCTTGTGCCCAGTTTGCGACAGCGCATCGTTGGTTGCCCGTTCGCGGGACGCTGCGATATGGTAACGGATTTCTGCCGCCAGGTCGCCCCGGCGCTGGAAATGAAGGCGGACGGCCATTGGGCGGCCTGTCATTACGCCGAACGGCGGATGGCGGCATGAGCGGCAACCGGCCACTGCTTGAGGTCAATGGCCTCAAGAAACATTTCCCCATCTCCGGCGGCATGATGGGAATGACCACGGGCTACGTCTACGCGGTCGATGGCGTCAGTTTCGACATCAGCAAAGGCGAGACGCTATCGCTGGTCGGCGAGTCCGGCTGCGGCAAATCCACCGTCGGAAAAGCCATCCTGCGCCTCTATCCGATCACCGAAGGCGAGGTGTACCTGGACGGCGAGCGCATCGACAACATGCGCGCCTCGCAATTGCGGCCGATGCGCCAACGCGTGCAGGTGGTGTTCCAGGACCCGTTCAGCAGCCTCAATCCGCGCATGAAGGTGCGCGACATTCTGGCCGAGCCGATCACCAACTTTGGCCTCGCTCATGGCCGCAAGGAGGTCACCGAACGGGTCGAGGCGCTGATGGACAAGGTCCGTCTGCCGCGCGACGCGATCAACCGGTTTCCGCACGAATTCTCCGGCGGCCAGCGGCAACGCATCGGCATCGCGCGCGCCCTTGCGCCCGGCGCCGATCTGATCATTTGCGATGAGGCGGTCTCCGCGCTGGACGTTTCGGTTAAAGCACAAATCATCAATCTGCTGGTCGATCTGCAGGACGAACTCGGCCTCGCGCTGCTGTTCATCAGTCACGACCTGGCGACGGTCGAGCATCTGACGCATCGCGTGGCGGTGATGTATCTCGGAAAAATCGTCGAGATCTGCGACCGGCGAACCTTGTTCGCCGCCTCGCATCATCCCTATACGCGGGCGCTGCTGTCAGCCGTGCCGGTGCCGGATCCGACGGCGAAACGCCAGCGCATCATTTTGACCGGCGATGTGCCCAGTCCGATCAATCCCCCAAGCGGCTGCCGGTTTCACACCAGATGCCCGTTCGCGTTCGATCGCTGCCGGGTCGAGGAACCGCTGCTTCGGTCGGTCGGCGATGGGCACAATTCGGCGTGCCATCTGACGCATGAGCCCGGAGCCGTGATCGAAGCGGAGCGCGTCGCGGCCTAACGACACCGGTTCCCAGCCAGGCGCACCGATTTTCCGGCCACGCCGTCCGTCAGGCGACCGGGCATCCCAGCCGCGCGAGACCCTGACGGCCAGGCATCCCAGGAGTGACTCCATCCGGCCGTTGAACCTCGGCGCGCCAGAGCTCCGCGCGGAGCGTGACAACCTTGTCCCAGTATGGCATTGACCCATCCGCCGTTGGTGGGAGCCACGTAGCGAAAACGGTCCGCAAGGCAAACAATGCCTTAACCCTCCGACAGAAATTCCGGCCATATTGACATGGCTTTCGCCCGCTGCCGGTATTGCCTTCCGAAAGCCGTTCAGGGTGGGTCGCAAGATCATCACGAAACGAGACAAACATGCGTAGAGCCTATCATCCACCTGGAAACCGCTTCGCCTCACGAGCGAACGCGCGGACCTGACGATGACCGCGGTCCACCGGACGATATCAACGCGGGGCGCGACGGATCCAAGATTTCGGCTGCCTGAACCACTCTCATTATACCTCGACATAATCAGGCTCGGCGCCGCGGGCCTGGTTTTCCTTTCGCATGTTGGCAGCCGTGCGATAAGCGGGGGGTTCCTTTGGCGGTTTGGCGATCTCGGTCCAGTCGCCCTCGTGATTTTCTTTGTATTATCTGGATATGTTGTCGCCTTCGCGTCCGACCGGCGAGATTATACCGCGCATGACTACATCGTGGCCCGCTTATCGCGGATGTACTCCGTTGCGCTCCCGGCCATCATTCTCTCTGTTTTGCTCTACGAATTTATTGGCGATCAATTGCCGCGCGGCTACGACCCCGACTGGCATGGCTGGACGCTTTCATTACACATTACGATGTCGATGCTCTTTCTGAATGAAGCCTGGGGCGCGTGGCTGGTGCCGCCACTGGACGGACCCTTCTGGTCTCTCAGTTACGAGATGGCTTTTTATATCATGTTCGGCATATGGCGCTTCGCCCCTCATCCTTGGCGCATCGCCGGTATCTTGCTTGTCGCCGCTGTCTTCGGCCCTCGTATCACGGCCTTGTTTCCAATGTGGCTGCTGGGAGTCGCATGCTACCACGCCAGCAAGACCCAGCGGCTCCGGCCGGGATTCGGCTGGATGCTCACCACCCTGACCGCCGCCGGCATCGTTTGTTTAGGTATTCTGAGCTGGGATAAGGGAATTTTCCAGGCGGACCGCGGCATTGCGACCCATTCGCCAATGGAGATCGCCGAGGACTACCTGTTGGCTTGTTTGTTCGGTTCGCACATCGTTGGCTTTACCAGAGTCGCGTCAGGTTTCTCATGGATCACGAAATTTGGCCGGCCGATACGATGGGCGGCCGGGGGAACGTTCAGTCTGTACCTCTTCCATTATCCAATTCTCATTGCGATGCTGTCATTGCTCCCCTGGCCCGTTGAATCCTGGATGTTTCGGGCAACGCTGGTTCTGGGGACGCTTGGAATCGTATTCGCTCTCGCGGAACTCACGGAACGCCGCAGACTCCTGTGGCGCCAGATGTTTGACTTCCTGATCGGACTAATTTCAGTGCGGGCCGGATGGCTGAACCAAGGTGTGGGCACACCGCCGTTGCCATCCGCTTATTCGAGCCCGCGCGTGAAGCCGCCGGGCCAGGCCTGATAAAGGCGCGGTCGCTGACTTTGCTTACCGCGCCCGGCTGACCGTGAAATCCGCGACGTCCGCCAGACGGAACGCGATCCCCAGGTTCATAAGGTCGGAGCCCTCACCTTTCAGTCAACCATCAGCGGAACCCGCGGCGCGCCCCGCGGACGTCTCCCCGGAGACAACCTCAAGGGCTTTCGCATGAGCGACGTCGGGGCCAATGGCCGACGGCGGCTGGGGCGGATGGACGATCAACGCGTCACCCCGGAAACCAGGGTGCGCAGCCTGGAGGATTTTTCATCGTAACGAACCCGTCGCGGCGACCGTGCGCGACGCATGCGACGGTCACGTTAAGTTTCATAACGGCCCCTGGGCGCCAGGCTTAAATTTGCGTAGTCCTGTGTGATCGCGCGCGAAATTGTCTGTCCTGCTCATCCGGGCCTGGATCGGCGGCATCGCCGAATTAAATGGCCGGGGAAACGAATTGATAAAAGGCAGGACAGTACCCGCGGCAACGCCGCGGCTGAACGAAATCGTGCAAGTCGATTTGGCCGCCCAGCCGGCGGCCCCACGTTGCGACTGATCGATCCCGGGCAATTCGCCGGCACTCTGTACAACTTCGAAACACCGGGCGACACGCTGGAACTGGTTGGGCAGACCGTCACCGGAGCAAGTATCACCGGCACCACTCTGACCGTGACCCGCGCGGCGGGTGCGCCGTTAAACTTCAACCTGGGCATGGGCGAGGCGCAAACCAGCGAACTCTACGTCAGCGGTCCGGACGTCATCGTCCTACCGTCCCGCACTCTGGATTGGACCGGCACGGTCGATGGCGATGTCGCCGACGCCCAGAACTGGAACGACGTAACGGACGGCCTCGATCCGGCGGTCACCGCGCCGGGCACGCTCGACGCCGCGTCGATCACCAATGGCGGCACCATTTCCGGAAGCGGAACGGTCTACCAACTGGACTTTGAGGGAACCAACACGGTGGCCGGCGCCCTGACCGCGATCGGCCCGGCGACCGAGGACGGCGGGAGCCTCGCGGTGACCGGCACGCTGAGCGCAAGCGATGGGTTAACCCTGTACAGCGCGATGTCGGTCTCCGGCACGGTGACAGCCACCGATATAAATCTTTATGAGACAGGCGCTTTGTCCGCGGTCGCGGGCGGCCAGATCGTCTCCGATGGGACGCTCGCTCTTTCATTGAGCGGTCTCGCCGCTTTCGGCGCGCCACCTCCCGGGGTGATTTCGGTCGATAGCCTGTCATCGATCGAGATCGGGAACGCCAATACCGCGACACCAGGCGCCATCACCGTCGATGCCACGGGCAACATCAACGGCAATGGGACCCTGGCCGCGCCAGTCGTCAACAATGGCACCATCTTCGCCGCGGGCGGCAACGGTTTTCCGGGCGGAAGCAACACGATCGAGATCACCGGCGCGGTAACGGGTGCTGGCTCGCTGATGATCGGGAGCGGATTTGTCGATCCTTTCGGGGGTTTATCCGGGTCAGGAGCCGTGTTGCGGCTGGAGTCGTCCGTTGCCAGTTCGCAGACGGTCTCATTCGCGGCGGCGGGCGGAACGACAACCGCTCCCAGCCTGGTATTGGCCGATCCGTCGGCCTTCGCAGGTGTGTTGTCCGCGTTCGATGATGCCGGCGATACGCTGGAGTTGGTTGGCGAGACCGTCACGGCGGCGGCCATCAATGGCTCGGTGCTTACTGTATCGGTGGCGGTTGGAAACCCGCTGACGTTCAATTTGCAGCAGACGCCGGTTACCACCGCGCTGACGGTCTCTGGCGACGAAGTCACGGTCAGGGAGCAGCCAAGAACCCTGGTCTGGGTTGGAAACAACGAATTTGGGATCGATCCAGGGGCTTTCGCGTCCGCGACGAACTGGAATGATCCCGGCGACGGGCTTACTCCGGCCGCGACGCCGCCCGACGCGCTGGACCTGGCGGAATTCACCGGCAGCGGAGGGTCGATCACCGGAACCGGCACGGTGGCGGATCTGCTGTTCGCCGGCTCGGCGCAATGGCAGATGAGCACCGGGACGACCTTGCAGTCGGTCGGCACCGCCGGCGTGACGATCGGCGGAGGGTTCACGGGATCGCTGGAATTGAGTGGCGGCGCCGCGATCATCAGTCAGGGCGCAACGGATATCGTTTCGGGCAGCTCGGTTCTCGCGGCGGGTCTGACGGCGTCCGGCCCAGGATCCACCTGGAACTCAGACGGGCAGTTGATGATCGGAGATCAGGGGGTTGGCGCCCTCATGATCCAGGCCGGCGGGACGGTGACCGCCGGGGCTGGCGTGGTCATCGCCAACTCGGCGACCGCCGATGGCTCCGAGGTCGATTTGATCGGCACGGGCTCAGGCCTCACCGTCAGCGGGCTGCTCGACGTCGGTGCCGGCGGCTCCGGCGCGTTGTGGATCGAGAGTGGCGCGGTCGTCAGCGCCGCGACGCTGGACGCGGCCACGCTCGCGTCCGCCGACGCGCAGATCGATCTGTCCGGCGCCGGATCGGAATTGACGGTCAGCGGCGCCGCGACCGTGGCGGACGACGGCACCGGGGTCATGTCCGTGCTGAACGGTGCCAGCTTCACCGCGAGCAGTCTCACCATTGGTGCGCTGGCGGACAGTTCCGGGGCGCTGGTGGTTTCCGGCGACGGCTCGTTGTTGAGCATCTCCGGGCAGTTGAACGTTGGTACCGCGCTTGGCACTGGCGATCTGACGGTCGGACCGGGGGCGGTGGTCAACGCGTCGGTGGTGAATCTGCTGGGTGGCGTGGTGCTGGAAGGCGGT
>PLSZ01000074.1:0-4628 GCA_003164305.1 Acetobacteraceae bacterium | reverse complement strand
ATTCTGCAGATCGGCACACACGATACGATCGAACTGACCGGCGCGGTCTTAAACGCGGCGACCACGACGTTCACGGATAATTTAACTCCGACCGGCACCTATTCCGTGCACAACAGCGTGATCGACGTGGTGTTCCAGGACACCACCGGCATGCTGCGACTCGATGACATCGCGGGCTTCGCGGGCACGGTCGCCACATGGCGCGCCGGCGATTCGTTTGTCGTCACGGGCGGGACATTGTCCAACCTCGCCGTGAGCAACGGCAACACATTGACCGTGAACGACAGCGGCACCGGGGCGGGAGCCGGCGGGATCGACACGATCGTCTTCGGCTCGACGATCGACGCGGACGGCTTCAGCGTCGTCAACGGCGACACCCTCGTCGCCTGCTTCGCTGAAGGCACGCGTGTTCAAACCGAGGACGGGATGGTCGCGGTGGAACACCTCACCGTGGGAGATCGCGTCGTCACGCGGGAGACCGCCGCGAGCGCGCACCCGCCCGCCAGGTGCGAACCAATTGTTTGGATCGGCGAACGGATCGTGAATTGCCGCGCGCATCCCAGGCCTGAAACGGTTTGGCCGGTGCGGGTGCGCGCCGGCGCGTTCGGCGAGAACGTTCCGGTGCGCGACCTTTATCTGTCGCCCGATCACGCGGTGTTCGTCGATAACGTATTGATACCGGTGAAGTTGTTGCTGAACGCAACGACCATCGCCCAGGTGGGCAACGACCGCGTGCGGTATTTTCATGTGGAACTGCCGCGACACGCGATCATCCTCGCCGAGGGTCTGACGGTGGAGAGTTACCTCGACACCGACGCCCGGGCGAACTTCCAGCGGACGGGCGAAACGATCCGGCTGTTTCCGGACTTCGCGCCCAGACCGGAAACCGCGCTGGCGTGGGAAACGCGCGGCGCGGCGCGGCTGGTGCTTTCTGGACCAGATCTCGAGATAGCGAGGCGAAGCGTGGCGCGACTCGCGGCGTGCCGACGGTACCCGCTCAGCGCGTCCGGCTGACGGCGATTTCAGCGACGTCCATCCGTCCGGCTTACCGCGCCCGGCTGACCGTGAAATCAGCGACGTCCGCCAAAATTCGCCGCACCGGGCCATCCGGAAACACCGCCAGCGCGCCTCTCGCGGCCGACGCGAAACCGTGCGCCCGAGCCAATGTCGCCTCGATCGCCCCCCGCTCCTCCATCAGTCGCAGCGCGCGGTCCAGATCGCCCTCATCCTGCGCGCCTTCCTCGATCGCGCGGCGCCAGAACGCGCGTTCCGTCTCGTCGCCCGCCTGATACGCGGCGAGCACCGGCAGCGTCACTTTCCCCTCGCGGAAATCGTCGCCCACTGTCTTGCCCAGAGTGGCCTGGTTGGCGGCGTAATCCAGCGCGTCGTCCACCAGTTGGAACGCGATCCCCAGATTCATGCCGAACGCCGCCAGCGCGTCCCGCTCGCGCGCCGGGCGGTCGGCGATCACCGCGCCGACCTCGCACGCGGCGGCGAACAGAGCGGCGGTCTTGCCCTGGATGACCTCCAGATACTGGTCCTCGGTGGTGGTGAGGTCGTTCTGCGTCTGCAATTGCAGCACCTCGCCCTCGGCGATCGTCGCGGCGGCGCGCGACAGGATGCTCAACACGACCAGCGAGCCGTCCTCGACCATCAACTGGAACGCGCGCGCGAACAGGAAATCGCCGACCAGCACGGACGCCTTGTTGCCGAAGATCGCGTTGGCGGAGGCGAGGCCGCGGCGCAACTGGCTCTCATCCACCACGTCGTCGTGCAACAGCGTCGCGGTGTGGATGAACTCCACGCAAGCCGCCAGATCGACGTGGCGCGCGCCGTCCAGCGGACCGCCCGTCGGTCCAGGATAGCCGCACAGCCGCGCCGCCGCCAGGGTCAACAAGGGCCGCAGCCGCTTGCCGCCGGCCGCCACGATATGCGCCGCGAGCTGCGGGATCAGGGCAACCGGGCTGTCCATCCGCGCGATGATGGCCCGGTTGCAGGCCTGAAGATCGTCGCCGACCAACTGCACCAGAGCGGTAAGCGCGTCTTCGCCTCCGCCCGCCGGAACGGCTGGAACGGGGACGGTCTCAGCCGCGCGAGGACTGGCGAGGCCGCCCAACGTCGTCTCCTTCACAATTGTTTCCGAGAGGCAGGCCACCATATCGGTGCCGTCGAAAACGGGTCAAGCAGCGTTTCGGTCGCGGGCCACCCAGCGCCTGAAGAAAGCATCTCCTCGGCCCTGGGAATCGCCGAACGGGATGGGCGAAACCAGTTGCCCGCCCTCGCCACCTGGGCCTCGGGCGGATCGCCCGTTGCGCACCGATGGCGCCATCGGCCAGCATGCGTCATGGCTCCGACCACCCCATCCACCATCGCCGCCCGTGCATGACCGTGAACCTGGACGGCGACGCGCTGACCTCGGATCACCTGCTGGGAGGGCGCGTCAAATATCTGCAACCGCGCGACGGCCTTCGCGCCACAATCGATCCGGTGCTGCTCGCGGCGGCGATCCCCGCCCGCTCAGGAGAGCGGGTGCTGGAAGGCGGTGCCGGAGCGGGGGCGGCGCTGCTGTGCCTCGCCGCCCGGTTGCCCGGCATCGAGGGGCTGGGGATCGACCGAGATCTCGCGTTGCTGAGCCTCGCCCGCGCTAACGCGGATGCGAACGCCTGGCCGAACCTGATGTTCGCCGCCGCCGATCTGGCCGCCTGCCCGGCCGCCGGCGAGCGCTTCGATCATGCGTTCGCCAATCCACCTTATCATCCGGCTGATGGCAGCCCCTCACCGTCCCACGCGCGCGACGCGGCCAAACGTTTCACCCCGGACCTGCTGCCGGTGTGGGTGGAGGCTTTGTCCCGCCCGCTACGCCATCGCGGCACGCTGACGCTGATCCTGCCGCCCCGATTGCTGGAAATGGCGCTGACGGCGATGCGGGCGGCGAATGTTCCGGGAGAATGCATCTTTCCGGTCTGGCCCAAAGCGGGGCGCCCGGCACGCTTCGTTCTGCTACGGGGACGCAAGAACGGCCGTGCACCGCTTTTGCTGGCGGCGGGCCTGATCCTTCACACCGATACCGGAACATTTCGGCCAGAGGCCGACGCGATTTTACGCGGTGGCGCAGCGCTTTCGCTGAGCGAAAACGGCGCTTAGGCCGGGATAGGCCGCCTAGTACTCGTCGGTCGTGGGATGCCGGAGATGCCACAGCCGCTCATGCGCGGCGACGAGGCTCTCCATGTTCCGCCGCCTCGTGCCATCGGGCGTCAGCGGGCGGCGGGTCAGCATCATCTCCAGGATGTGCAGCAACTGTTCGGCCACCTCGAAGTCACTCTGATCGCAGGCGTGATGAAACGCGATCAGGATCTTATCCGACAGCCGCCTGCTATAGCGGGGCGCCCCTCCTGGGCCTGTTTCGCGACCTACCTCCTCGTCCGTGTGACTCACCACCATCCTCGTATTCGTTCGTTCGGTTAAAAAAGCCTCAATCGCGGTCGTTCCCATGAGTGTACTCCATGCCAGGCCCCAGGCGGATCCAGCCTCGGGAAGGCCGGACTTAGCTTTGAAGGATGAACACTTCGTTCACGTTCTTCATTTTTCCGCGATACCCCAAAACCCGGGATGACTCCGTCACTCTCATGTGACGCGGCCATCATATTTGTCCCTTTTCCGGCCACGCCAGGCGTTTAAGCGACTCCATCCTCTCACGACAGCTTCATCTCACGCCACCGGAACGATCGACACGGCCTTATCTGGCAACGTGGTTATCAAAGCGGGAGCGGTCAACGGCCCAGGGTGCAATCTCATTTCCTGGCGCGGCTCTATTGTAGACAGTCAACGGCTCCCAGGCCAAGAATTATTCTCACAATCAGCGCACAACCCAAGATTGCCTCTTTGTCGGAATATTATCTCCTTTTTTGAGAAGAACTCAGCCGCCAATTTCGGCACCTTCCAGCTGAACCTGTGGCGCATCGAACGCCTCTTCCCACGTTCCGGTTGTAGAGGCCTTACTGTATTCGGTGGAACGATTCTCGAAAAAATTCGCGTGCTCGACCGCGTTCAGCATCTCATCCAGCCACGGCAGCGGATTGTTCATGACGTGGAATAACGCGTTCAATCCCAGTTGGACCAGGCGTCTGTCGGCGATGTAGCGGATATATTCCTTCACCTCGCGCGCGGTCAGCCCCTCGACCGGTCCCTGCTCGAACGCGAGGTCGATGAACGCGTCTTCATGTTCGATGATCGTGGCGCAGGTCAGATAGAGCTCTCGTTTCAGATCCTCATTCCAGATTTCGGGATTTTCGCGCACGAAGGTCCGGAACAGCCGGATGATCGAATCGCAGTGCAGGCTCTCGTCCCGCACGGACCATGAGATGATTTGGCCCATGCCCTTCATTTTTCCGAATCGGGGGAAATTCAGCAGGATCGCGAACGAGGCGAACAGCTGTAGCCCTTCGGTGAAGGCGCCGAACGCGGCCAAAGTGCGGGCGATGTCGAATTTCGAATNNATTTGTCCTTCATCTCCTTGTATTTCATGAAGGCCGTGTATTCGATTTCCGGCATGCCGATGGTGTCCAGCAGATGGCTGTACGCGGCGATGTGAATGGTTTCGGTATTGGAAAACGCCGACAGCATCATCA
>PLSZ01000050.1:8389-8562 GCA_003164305.1 Acetobacteraceae bacterium | reverse complement strand
AGGCCGATGGTGGTGACGATCGGCACGGCGGCGTTGCGCAGCGCGTGGGTCAGCAACACCGCGCGCGGCGCGAGGCCTTTGGCGCGCGCGGTGCGGATATAATCCTCGTTCAACACATCCAGCATGGTGCTGCGGGTCATGCGCGCGAGCAGCGCCGAGAACACCAGCCCCAG
>PLSZ01000050.1:0-8317 GCA_003164305.1 Acetobacteraceae bacterium | reverse complement strand
TCATCGTGACCACCGCGAGCGACAGGGTCGGCTCCAGCCGCTGGGCGATCAGGCCCCAGACCGGCAACTTGTTGAACACCGAGTTGCCGAAATCGCCTTGTAGCAACGCGCCGAGCCACAGCAGAAACTGCGTCACCAATGGCTTGTCCAGACCGAGCGTGGCGCGCACCCGCTCGATATCGGCGTCGGTCGCGTTGTCGCCGGCGATGATCGCGGCGGGATCCCCGGGCGACAGATGCAGCAACAGGAACACGACGATCGCGACCACCAGCATGACCGGAATGGTCGCGAGCAATCGGCGCAGGATGAACGCACCCATGCGATTACTGCTTGTCGATGTTCCAGTAGACGGGCATGCCGGCGGCGATCAGGCCGGACACGTTCTTACGATAGGCGATCGGTTGAAAGAACTGTCCGGTCGGCACGTACGGCACGGAGAAGTAAGCCCTGGTCTGGATCGCGTCGATCATGGCGTGGCGTTTGGCGCCGTCGGGCTCGGAAGCCCAGTTGGTGATCATTTGTTGCAGGGTGGGGTCGCAGGGCCAGCCGGCGTTGGCTTTGTCGCAGGCGGAGTTCATCCAGAGGTTCGACAGCGGTGTCGACGCGTCGGGTCCGCCGTGACCGGTGACGAACAGATGCCAGCCGCCTTTGTCGATCGGATCCTTCTTGGCGCGGCGGATGGAGATCGTGCTCCAATCGGCCGATTGCAAATCGACGTTGACGCCGATGGCGCGCAGTTTCTCCACCATCACCGTGACCGTCGCGGCGTATTGCGGCCGGTCGGTCGGCATCAGTACGATGATCGGCTCGCCTTTGTAGCCGGCTTCCGCCAGCAGCGCCTTGGCCTTGGCGAGGTCGGGT
Organism: Acetobacteraceae bacterium; assembly: GCA_003164305.1. The sequence continues at coordinate 7,456 of PLSZ01000050.1, read as the reverse complement.
TGACGCACCGCGCCGACCTCGGTTTCGTTATCGGAGCCGCACATGAAATACGCGCCGCAGAATTTCATGTAGAGGTCGGGATTGCCGACCACCGCCTGGTTGTACTCCTCCTGGCTGGCGAGGTAGAGCAACGCCTGGCGCGCCTTGTAATTGTTGAACGGCGGGAACGAACTGTTGGGCCGGATGATCTGCACGACGCCCAGAGGATCGGCCACCAGCAATTTGATGTCGGGGTTTTCCTTGAACAACGCGATGAAATCCAACGGCGGCATTTCGTAATAATCGATCTCGCCCGTCATCAGCGCGCTCATGGCGGTGTTGGCGTCGGGGATGTACAGCCACTCCAGCCGGTCCAGTTTCGGGATCTTGCCGCCCGACATGTAATCCGGCGGCTCGGCGCGGGGGATGTAGTCGGGATTTTTGACGAACACGACCTTGCTGCCGGGCCGCCACTCGTCGCGCTTCATGATGAACGGGCCGGAGCCGATCGAGGCGGTGATCTGCTCGGTGATCGGCACGCCGGCGATGCGTTCCGGATAGATGTAAGCCGGCGTTCCGGGCCGGCCGAGGGTTTCCAGCACCAGCGCGTACGGCTCTTTCAATTGCATGCGGAAGGTGGTGGGATCGGCGACGGTCATATCCGCGATGTGCGAGGCGAGTTGTTGCCCCATCGGATCGTGCACCATCCAGCGTTTCAACGAGGCGATGCAATCGGCGGCGGTGACCTGCGTCTGGTCGTGGAATTTAAGTCCCGGCCGCAGGGTGAACGTCCAGGTCAGCTTGTCGTCGCTGACCGACCAGCGATCGACCATTTGCGGCTTCGGCTCGAACTTGCTGTTGAAGGCGAACAGCGTGTCGTACACAACGTAACCGTAACGGTTGGTGATATACGTGGTGTTCCAGGTGNNCGACTTTCAGGTCGGCGTGGACCACCGCTTTCAGGGTTTTCTCCGCTCGCGCGGACAGCGGCAGTGAGAGGCCGGCCAAAAGCGCGCAGCCCAACAGACCAAATCGGCGAATCATGGCGTTTCCCTCAGATCACGGTGAATTTTGGCAATGTCACTTCGTCGGTGACATTTTCGAAAACCACGCGGACCGGTTGGCCCATGCGCGGATTGTCCGTTTTATCGACCAGGTTGCTGACGACGACCGGCCCTTCCTCCAGCCGCACGAGGCAGACGCGGTATGGCAGCTCGCCCTTGAAGCCGTCCCAGTAAGCACGGTGGAAATCGACCCAGGATTCCAGCGTGCCGCGACCGGAGGCCTGCTTCCAGCTTTGTTTGGAACTCAGGCATTTCGGACAGACCGGACCGGGAGGGAAACGCGTGTCGCCGCAGTCCTCACAGAACTGCAGCATGAATTTGCCTTCATGCGCCGCGGCCCAGAATGGCTTGTTCAAGGTGTCCAGGCGAGGCAGCGGTTTGCCATAACTCATCATCGCTCTCCTCAGCCTTTCGTGTAGATGATGGAACGCGTGCATGGCGTCGATTGGACGTATTGCACGACCTCGCAATTCGGCACCTGGCGGGCGCCACACTCGCCGCGCAATTGGCGCACCGCTTCGACGTTCAACGCCCAACCTTGCATGTAGGAGTTGGACAGATGGCCGCCGTCGGTGTTGACCGGAAGCTTGTCGCCTAACTTCAACGTTCCGCCTTCGACGAAGCGGCCGGATTCGCCGCGCGGGCAGAAGCCGAGGCCTTCCAGGCTGAACAGCACGGTCGGCGAGAAATTGTCGTAGACCATCAGCGCGTCGATGTCGTCGCGCGTCACGCCGGCCATTTCGTATGCCTGCCGACCGGCGTCGCTGACCGCCGGATACCAGAAATCCATGTCGAAATTGGCGATCGACGATGGCGCGTAGGTCTCGCGTCCGCCGAAACCGGAGATCAGCACCGGCGGCTTCTTGAAGTCTTTCGCTCGTTCTTTCGAGGTCAGGATCAGGCATACCGCGCCGTCGTTGATCAGGCAGTAGTCCAACAGCCGCAACGGCGCGGTGATGAACCGCGCCGCCTCATGATCGTCGATGCTGAACGGCGCGCGCATCACGGCGTCCGGATTGAGCGAACCATGATAGCGGATCGCCACCGACACCTCGGCGAGTTGCCGCGTCGTGGTGCCGTACAGTTCCATATGCCGGCGAAACATCATGGCGTGCGCCGCGCCAGGGGACGTGAAGCCCCACGGATCCCAGGTCCCCGGGCTTTCGTCGCCGCCGTAATTCACCCGGCGGGAGCGGCCGATATTGGCGTACATCAGCGCGGCGTAATCGCAGAGACCGGCGTCGATCGCGGCCGCGGCCTCGATGATCCCCATCCCCGACATGCGGCCGTGACCCGGCAAGGTCATGGTCCATCGCGGATTGAGGCCGAGCACCTCGCCCATCCGCGCGTAGTACGGGATGCGGCAGACCAGCATGCCATCGACCTTGTTCTTGTCGATGCCGCAGTCCTCGACCGCATTGCGAAACGCGTGCGCGGCGAGGCCGTAATCGTCGATCTCGGGAAAATTCCCGTATTTCGTGTTGCCGACGCCAATGACGGCGATCTTGTCCTTGAGTTTGGACAGGTCAGACATATTCCCTCCGGTCGCCCCGGTTTCGTTCAGGGGGCGGATCGCCACCGGGGACGGCCGTCCCTCCATGCCCGTTCCCCTGGGGGCGTGTCCCATGATAAGCCACTCCGCGCCGCCCAGAAAGCAGTGGGCCGTTCCGCTATCGTGATGGCTCGCTCCCGGCTGGTGTTCGGGGACCGGGCCGAGCCGCCAGGAGATATCAACCCATGACGGCGGGAGAACGTTTCGCGCTTGGCGGCATTGGGCTGGGATGCCTCGTGCTCGGGCTGAAAGGCCTGGCGTGGTGGGTCACCGGCAGCGCCGCGCTGTATTCCGACGCGCTGGAGAGCATCGTCAACGTCGCGGCCAGCGCGGTGGCGTTGGTGGCGCTGCGTTTCGCCGCCAAACCCGCCGACGACAATCACCCGTATGGCCACGACAAGGCCGAGTTCTTCTCCGCCGTCATCGAGGGCGTGATGATCGTGATCGCCGCGATCTCGATCTTCGGCGAAAGCTGGCATGCGTGGCATACGCCCAGGACGTTCAATCTGCCGATCCAGGGGCTGGCGCTGAGCGGGGTCGCGACGTTGATCAATGGCGTCTGGGCCCGGGTTTTGCTGCGCGCGGGCAAGCGGCTGCGGTCCGCGACATTGCACGCCGACGGGCGGCATCTGGTGTCCGACGTGGTGACCGCGTGCGGCGTGGCGATAGGCTTCGGGCTGACCGTGCTGACCGGGTATCAAAAACTCGATCCGGTGATCGCCGCGGCGACCGGGGTTTACGTGCTGTGGTCCGGTGCCTCGCTGATCGGCGGGTCGGTCGGCGGCCTGATGGACATGGCGCCCGACGCGGCGGTGTTACGGCGGATCAACGACCTGATCGCCGCGAACGGCACCGGTTCCATCGAGGCCCACGATCTGCGCGCCCGCCAGGCTGGTCGGCTCACGTTCGTGGACTTTCACCTGGTGGTGCCGGGCGCGATGTCGGTCAGCGAATCGCATGCCATTTGCGACCGGATCGAAACGGCGTTGCGCTCGGAGATGGCCGAGCTGCGGATCACGATCCATGTCGAGCCGGAGGAGAAGGCGAAGCTGCACGCGGTGTGAGACGGGGTGTTCGGTCTGTGGCCCCACACAATTTGTTAGTGTCTGCCCGGAACCATATGATATCTCAATCAGGCGTTGGGGTGACGCGGAACGGTTCGAGCCGCACCGGCCCATCCGCGTGAATCCGCGCTGATCTCTTCCTTATTCGCGTTAAGCTTTTTTGCCGACCCAAACGCCAGAGATGGGTCCACGATAAGAATTCGAACGCGGAAAAGGTAAGGGATGAGTTCGGATGCACGCGGATACCCTCGCCCCATGTTCCGATCGGGAGTAATTCCAACCGTGGTTGGCGTCGAAACTCGTTAAATACGATACCGTATCGTTATGCTCGGGCTTGACCCGAGGATCGTTCCGCATAGAACTCGTGCTCTGATCTGAGAGTACGGGGCCCGCGTCGCGTGATGCCAGGATCAGGCCCTCGCATGACAGATCGCTCGCCTGTACGTCATTCCTTTGGCCGCTCGAGATGACCCTGATGGGATCGGAACTCAGTCGGTTTTCAATAAAATGATTCCGGACGGACTTCAGACCGCACGCCAACGCGGTAACGTTGGTTGCCGTGATCGGGCTCACTGAGCGACTTCCAGACGCAGGATCAGATTGCAGGAGTAAATGACCCGGACACAGAGACCTCCTCGGATCGGACCGCCGCGCGCGGCGGTGGCGTGGAAGCCCGGTGTCACAATCGCTTCAGAATAAGAAAAGCGGTGTCCGTTCTCTGAGGCGAGCGACGCGAAAAGATTTGTTATCGACCGGGATGCATGACTGTATGCGCAGATGATTTCATCGGTACACGCGACACGGCGATAAAGTTTCCTGAGCACTTCAATTGTACCAGTCCAGGCTTTGATAGAGAGTTGAATTTCGCCGCTCGGGCCTCCTTGCTAACACGGATTGATCCGCCAGAATCAGTCCAACCAAAGACGGCGGCACGATGTTGACGAAAGCGCGAATCTCCGTTGTTGTTCCACGCCGCGCACGCCGGGAAGCATGGAAAATGGCAGGTGCCACGCCAGGCGTTTCGATCACACCGGCAGGGTCACCAGAACCTTCAACCCGCCGCGCGGACGGTTCGACAGCACGACATCGCCGCCATGGGCGCGCAACATGTTCCGCGCGATCGGCAGCCCGAGGCCCACGCCGCCGGTTTCCCGGTTACGGCTTTGCTCCAGACGGCGAAACGGCTCGAAGACCCGGTCCATTTCCTCCGGGGGGATCCCGGGGCCATCGTCTTCGATCGTGACCTGAACCGTGCCGTCCGCGGGCTTCTCCATGGTGACCCGCGCCGACCCGCCATAGATCTCCGCGTTCGACACCAGATTGCCGAGCGCCCGCTTCAACGCCACGGGACGCGCCCGCACGGTCTGGTGGGGCGGCCCGTGATAGGTCAGCCGATCGGCGGACTCGGGCTTGGCGTCGCTGGTTTCATCGAGGATCGTGCGCAGCAACTCGACAAGATCGATCGACGACACCGGCTCACTGTTCTGCGAGTCGCGGCCGAAGGCGAGCGTCGCCGACACCATCGTTTCCAACTCATCCAGATCGCCGAGGATCTTGGCGCGCAACTCCTCATCGTCGATGAACTCGGCGCGCAGTTTCAACCGCGTGATCGGCGTGCGCAGGTCATGACCGATCGCGGTCAGCATTTCGGTCCGGTCGCTGACGAAACGGCGGATGCGCGCCGCCATGGTGTTGAAGGCGACGGCCGCGACCGCGACCTCGGTCGGTCCGTTCTCGGGCAGCGGAGGCGCGTTGACGTCGCGGCCCAACGCTTCGGCGGCCTCGGCGAGCACGCGAACCGGGCCGGTCAGCCGGCGCACGGCCCATAGCGTCAGGGCGGCCGCGGTCAGCGTCATTAACAGGAACGCGAGCAGGAACGTGGGCGAGTGCCACGGACGGATCGGTTCCGGCTCCGCCATCACATGCAGCCAGCCGCCTTCGGGCATATGGAACGCGTAAAGGATGTGACCCGCCTGGAAACCGCCGTACAACCGCAACTCGGACCAGCGTAGCTTTGGATCGCCGAGGCCGCCGAAATTCACCCCGATGCGGAACAGGCTCTGCTGTCCGCGCGGCAACTCCGGCAGGATCGTCTCCGGCGGATCGTCGCTGAGGTGGGCGGTGATTCCCGGTGGCAAATGCTGCTCGGCCAGCAACGCGGGCCGGCGCGCGGGATCGGCGGAGGCGATCAGCCGGTAGATCGGAATGATGCGGAAGCCCAACGCCCGCGACTGCGCGAGGCGCTGGATGTCGATGCGGTCCAGGGTGTGGATCGTCAGCCCGGCGATCTGCACCAGTGCCAGGCCCACCAGCACCACCAAAGCGGTGCGCGCCGCGAGGCTTCTGGGCCAGAAACGATACCCCAAACGATACACCGTCGGCGAAAGCCTCACGCCCGATCGACCGTCGCCGCCAGGACATACCCGCCACCGCGCACCGTCTTGATCAATTGCGCGTTGCGGCCGTCATCCTCCAGCTTGCGCCGCAGCCGGGACACCGCGACGTCGATCGCCCGGTCGAACGGGCCCGCCTGACGGCCGCGCAACAGATCGAGCAGCATGTCGCGGGTCAGCACGCGGTTCGCCCGCTCCACCAACGCCAGCAGCAGGTCGTATTCGCCGCCGGTCAGCGGCACCTCCACCGCGTCGGGATTGAGCAGGCGGCGGCGCGTCGGCTCCAACGTCCAGCCGCCGAAGCGGAAGCCGCGGGCGGAGGCCTCGGTGCGGCTTTGCGGGGTATCGCCGGCGCGGCGCAGCACGGCGCGGATGCGGGCCAGCAACTCCCGCGGATTGAACGGTTTGGCGACATAATCGTCGGCGCCGAGTTCCAGGCCGATGATGCGATCCGTCTCCTCACCCATCGCGGTCAGCATGACGATCGGGACGTCGGACTGACCGCGCAACCAGCGGGCGAGATCGAGCCCGGATTCGCCTGGCAGCATCAGGTCGAGCACCACCAGTTGGTAGTGCCCGTTGGTCCAGGCGCGGCGGGCGTCTTTGCCGTCGCGGACAGCGGTGACCCGGATTTGCTGCTTTTCCAGAAACCGGGCGAGCAGATCGCGGATCTCGCGATCGTCGTCGATGACGAGGACATGTGGGACCGTTTCCATGGATTGTAACATAGCGGCCCCGGTCGCGTCGCGAAACGGCGGTTGCAATTCTTTGCAATTCGTCTCGCCAGTGTCGCCGGGTTCGGTTCATTGGAGGCCCACGCGACAGCCATTACGAGGCAGCGGGTCGCCATGTGGAGAATACACCATGCGTAAAACGATTGTCACCGCGGTCGCCGCCTTCGCTCTGGGCGGCATCACGACCGGGGTCATCCTGGCACAGGCGCAGCCGGCGGGTCCGCCGCCGGACGGTCCGGGTGGCCGGTTCCACGGACCGGGCATGATGGGTGGGCCCGGTGGCCCAGGAGCGGGAATGGGGCCGGGAATGGGGCCCGGGATGGGGGGATGGGGGGAACGGATGCGCGAGCATCACGCGCGCCGCATGGCGATGATGCGGAACTTCGCGCTGATCTACCGCGCCGAGGACCGCAAGCTGACGCCACCTGACGTGCAGAAAATCGCCGAGGCGTTTCTGTTGTGGAATGGCAACCACACCTGGAAGGTGCTGAATGTGAAACCGGACGGCGACGTCATCGGCTTCGACTTCGGCGCGGCGGATGGCACGGTGATTGCCAGCTACACGATGGACCCAAAGAACGGGCATTTGCAGCGGCGCGGGTAACGCGGCGCGCGATCGGGAACAGTGGCCGGGGCGTGCCAATTGGGGCGTGCCAGCGGGGCGTGCCAG
>PLSZ01000185.1 GCA_003164305.1 Acetobacteraceae bacterium | reverse complement strand
CGATGTGTTCGAGAAGCACGCCGCCGCGCTGGCGCGGATCGGCTTCGACCCCGACAACGGCGTGGGCGATCTCCTGACGCGGATCGAGACGCTGCCGGACGCCGAAAAGGCGGCGATCAAGGCCGACATCGCGGCCGAGTATGCGAAGCGGCCCGGCCTCGCCATGGTCAATTCCGACCGCGGGATCACCAACCTGCACGTGTCGAGCGATGTGATCGTGGACGCTTCGATGCCAGCGATGATCCGCGAAGGCGGTCACATGTGGGGCGCCGACGGCAAGCCGCACGACGTCGATGCCGTGATCCCGGATCGCAGCTACGCGCGCCTGTATCAGACGGTCATCGAGGACTGTAAGGCGCACGGCGCGTTCGACCCGAAGACGATGGGCTCGGTTCCGAACGTGGGGTTGATGGCGCAGCAGGCCGAGGAATACGGCTCGCACGACAAGACGTTCGAAATGCCCGCTGGCGGCACGGTCCGCGTTGTCGCCGATGATGGCCCCGAGGGGGGCACGGTGCTGCTGGAGCGCCCGGTGGAAACCGGCGACATCTTCCGGATGTGCCAGGTCAAGGACGCGCCGATCCGGAACTGGGTCGCGCTGGGCGTGCGCCGCGCGCGCCTCACCAACACCCCGGCGGTGTTCTGGCTGGACGCCAACCGCGCGCACGACGCCCAGGTGATTGCCAAGGTCGAGACATACCTGAAGGAGCAGGACACCTCCGGGCTCGACATCCGCATCCTGGCGCCGGTCGAGGCGATTAAGTTCTCGCTCGATCGCATCCGTAAGGGGCAGGACACGATCTCCGTCACCGGCAACGTGCTGCGCGATTATCTGACCGATTTGTTCCCGATCATGGAACTCGGCACCTCGGCCAAGATGCTGTCGATCGTTCCGCTGATGGCGGGCGGCGGGTTGTTCGAGACCGGTGCCGGCGGCTCGGCGCCCAAGCACGTGGAGCAGTTCGAGCAGGAAGGCTATCTGCGCTGGGATTCGCTTGGCGAGTTCCTCGCCCTGGGCGCGTCGCTCGAATTTCTGGGGCAGGCCCGTAAGAACGCTGACGTGCTGGTTCTCGCCGACACGCTCGACATCGCCAACGGCGAGATCCTCAAATTCAACCGCTCGCCCGCGCGCAGGGTCGGCGAGATCGACAATCGTGGCAGCCATTTCTACCTCGCGCTGTACTGGGCGCGGGCGCTGGCCGCGCAGGACAAGAGCGCAATGCTGCAAGCCCGCTTCAAGAAGCTGGCCGAGACGCTGACGGCGAACGAGGCGAAGATCAACGCCGAACTGATCGCCGCGCAGGGCAAACCCGTGGACACCGGCGGTTATTACCTGCCAGATCCGGCCAAGGTATCGGCGGCGATGCGGCCGAGTGCCACGCTGAACGCCGCGATCGCCGCGCTCTGACGCGGAGTTAGGCCCACCCGGGATAACCGGGGTCGGATCTATAAGGCGGTGCCCGCCCGGTGCATACGACGGGATCGTGGATGCGCGTTTCGCAATGCATTGAAAGGGGACGAACATGGGAAGGCTCGACGGCAAGGTCGCGGCGGTGACGGGCGGGGCATCGGGGATCGGCGAGGCGACGGTCAGGCGGTTCGTCGCCGAGGGCGCCAGCGTGGCATTCTGCGATCGGGACGGCGAGCGCGGCCAGCGCGTGGCGGCCGAACTCGAGGCCGCCGGCGCCAAGGTCGCCTTCACGCAGGCTGACGTTGGTACCGAGGCCGCATGCCTCGACTTCGTCAACGGCGCCGCGGAGAAGTTCGGGCGCCTCGACATCCTCATCAACAACGCCGGCATCCGCAAATACGAGAAGGTCGATGAGGCGAGCGCGGCGAGCTGGAACGAGATCCTCAGCGTCAACCTGATGAGCTATGTCTTCTGTGCCAAGGCGGCGGTTCCGCTGATGCGCCTCAACAAGGGGGGCGCCATTGTTAACACCGCCTCCGTGCGTTCCGTCGTCGCGGGCGGCGGCAACCTGCAGTACGATACCACCAAGGCCGCGATCGCGGGCCTGACGCGGGGGCTCGCCGCCGACCATTCGGCGGAGGGCATTCGTGTGAACGCCGTCGGGCCCGGCCCGATCTTCACGCCGTTTCATGCGCGCCGCATCGCGGCGGCCGGGGAGACCGTCGAGCAATACAACGCCAAGGCCGCGCAAGGCACCATGATGAAACGCCCAGGCAGGCCCGAGGAGGTCGCCGCCGCGATCCTGTTTCTGGCCTCCGACGATGCCTCCTACGTCACCGGCGCCCTGCTGTTCGTGGACGGCGGTATGACGGCGATGTGAGGGGTATTCGGTCGGCTGCGATTGAACACACGCCTCCGTCTTGTACTCGGGCGCCGGGCGCGGGCAGAGCCAGGCGTGTGCCCACGAGCCAGTGCCACCAGGGTCCGCCCCCCGGCCTTCTTGGCGATGACCGACTCCGACCGAATCTGGCAGGATGCGAAGATGGCACAAGCCCTGAGCGTGTCGCTACGCTCATCGATGCCTGGGAGAGGGGGGTTGGATCTTATGTTGGATCGATGGGACAACTTCTTTGTCATGGTGGGCAGCGGAGCGGCGGCGCTTGCTGGTTTGATTTTCGTCGCGATGTCGATCAATCCCGAAGTCATTATCCGAAACACGACACATAAGAACCGGGCGATTAATATGCTGTCGGGTTTCACCGCGGTTTTCATGGCATGCGGTTTCGCGCTTATCGGAAATCAACCCCCTCGAGCGCTTGGCATTGAGTGGCTTGTCCTCTGGCTTATCGCGACAGCCATCTTCATCAGGGGTTATGTAGTCGCAATCAAAGCAGGCGTGAGCTTTATCGGATTGAATGTGCCTCGGCTTGGGGGCGGCACGCTGTGTTACCTCGCGGAAGTTACAGGGGCGATTTTTCTGATTTTCGGACATGCCGCGGGGCTTTACATCGCGGCTATTGGAATCGTTGTTTTATTCGCGTTCCTTATTTCGGGTGCATGGCTCATCGTTATCGGGGTCTACGAAGACCAGACCAGGCGATGATATTCGACGCTCGCTGTCCATCGCTGTTGGCGGGCGTTCCAAAGCGATCGTGACCCGAATTTCCGGCCGTGGCACGCCTCGCCGGTAAGCGGATCTTCGGCTTGCCACCCTCACCCGCCGGACCGTTTCCAACCCAATCCGGCTGTTGCGCTGGAGCGGCATCGGACCAGCATCGACCCCGGGCGGCTGGTTACGATGCGGTCGAGGTCGGGGCCGAGGAGCGGGCCCAGTCCGCGCGGTTGCCGACTCGCGGATTGCCCGCTCACCCTCGGCGCATTAGGTTGCCGGCGCGCGGCGGTAATGACCCTGGGTGCATTGAATGCCTCTGCTGGTTATAAGCGCTTGCCGCCATATGGGGTCGCGAAGTCATGACGGTCGCCGCTCGACAGATTGATTGGGACTCATGGAGCCAGAGCCGGTTCCTCGCCTGGGCTGAGACCCAACCGGAAGGCCGCCGATACGAGTTCGACGGTTTCCGGCCAGTCGCGATGGCCCCAGCCACCGTTGGCCACAACCGGATTGGTCGCAACATCCGGGGTTCTATCCGCCCCAGATTGCCGGCGGGCGCGCCATGCGACACCTATGGACCACAGGATGCGATCGAAACAGTCGGGGGCGCCCTGCGAGAGCCGGACGCGTTCATCGCGTGTTCCAGGCCGCACCGGAACGCGGTCGCCGTGCCGGCGCCGATTGTTGTATTTGAAGTCGTCTCGCCGGTCCGGGGTAATCGGCGACGGGACGAGGAGAAGGTCGATGAGTACGAATCGGTCCCCTCGATGCTCCGCTATGTTGTCGTTGAATCCGAGAGTCGGTCATTCCGTGCGTTCTGGCGCGAACCTGGTGAGCAGGCGTGGCACCGGGACGCCACCGACACGGCCGGACCCATTCGCCTGCCGGAATTTGGCATCGATCTGACACTTGACGAGGTTTATTCCGGGATTGACTTCGATTGAGACTGGTGGCCTTCGAGGTGTGATCGAACGACAGTGCGAGGCGTTCCAATACTGGCGGGCAGCCAAGTCCATCGTGCGCGCTTCACGCGGCTGCCGCATCATGGGCGGGTTAACACTTCTTTGACCTTTTGCTGGGAGCATCGCGAAGTAAGGTTTTTAGCGCAGATACAAGAATGATTCACGCCGAACACGCAGATAACGCCGTGCTGCTGAACGATCTATCGGGACGGGTGATCGGCTGTGCGTTCACGGTACTCAATACGCTCGGCGCCGGCTTCCTTGAAAAAGTCTATGAAAATGCACTGGCGATCGAAATGCGTGATGCTGGCCTCGCGATTGTCCAGCAACCTGGCGTCAGGGTGCTTTACCATGACGTGGTGGTCGGCGAGTATTTCCCGGACGTCCTTGTCGAGGACGTGCTTCTGGTCGAGCTCAAGACCGTCAAAGCATTGGACGACACCCACAGGATGCAATGTACCAATTATCTCAAGGCGACCGGTCTACGACTCTGTCTGCTGCTTAACTTCGGCAAATCACGTCTCGAAATCAGACGTGTGGTCAACGGCCTCTGACCCACTCCTAACCATCTGCGTGTTCAGCGTGAATCCCTTTATATCCGCGCTAAACCCTTTCTTACTTCGCCGCGCCACAGAAATTCCATTGAGCGTCGCGACGATGTGTCAGACGCCGGCCGACCCTGACTGGTTTCGCCGCTTCAGGCTAGGAGGTGAATTAGCCACGTCTGGATTCCCGGATCACGCTTTCAGAACCACATCAGGTAAGCCCGGCCCGCAGGACGGCCAATCAGCGCTTGACAGACCGGATACCCCTATATAGAGTTCAGCGTATGGACAACGAACCACGCATGACGACACAGACCCTGAGGGTGCTAGGGGCAATCCTCGATACCTCAGGGGGCGAGCTGTCAGGCGCCCAAATTGGCAAGGTGGCAAAGCTCCAATCCGGTAGCCTATACCCAATACTGATGCGGCTTGAGGATGCCGGCTGGTTATCAAGTCGTTGGGAGACCGAGGAACCAACAGCGCTAGGTCGGCCGCGGCGTCGATTCTATCGCATCACAGGGCTCGGTCAGACGCGAGCGCGGGCTGCCTTTCAAGACCTGTTGCCATCGAGTGGGAGGCTTGCATGGGCATGATCATATGGGCTCTGGCGGTCGTCGGAACGATTTTCTTGGGCGTCATCGTCAAAATACTCGCTGACGAGTTCGGGTCGTGGAACCCTGTTCTGGTTAATTGCCTGCTAAAGCGCGCAATTCTGAAGCTGCCTACGGATTTGCGTGACCGGTGCGAGGAGGAGTGGCGCGGGCATATTGCCGAAATACCGGGGGATTTGGGCAAGCTCATCGACGCTTTTGGTTTCGTGTCGGCGGCGTCAAAAATGTCAGCGATCCGCAGGACGAGTCTACTTCGCGCCGCTGCCACCATTCTCTCCGCCGAATCACGAATGCTGATCCACGCAGTAGCCCTCAGGGAAATGTTTAAATATGGGCATTGTGATGAACATGTCGGAAGCGATGTCTTTCGGGACTTCTGTCTAGAAATCGAAGGCTCACTCAGAGCAAAGATGACTACGTGGCAGTTGGTGAAGATAAGCCTCATCTTTGCAATTTGTGGATTACCTCCGTTCCAATGGGTTTTTTCAGTATGTCCCATCTGTAGGACATCGATCGAGCGTTATTCAAAACAGGTTCTCACCGAAACCGTTCATTTCTTCGGGAAGGGCATTTAAAACCACATCCGGTAAAGCTCATCCAGCCCGGCCCGCAGATTATCGAGGCGACGGCTATTGCCCGCCAGCGTATCGATATCCCCTACAGAACCGGAAGGAGTAAATTGGAAGAGCGTGTCCGAGGTGCGACGATGACCTTGCCCGTCCAGTTCATGATTTCGGCGGTCAGGATGCGGCTCGGAGAACCGTCCGCCAAAAGATGCGGATCGTCCGACCCTTGATGGCGGCCGCACCGCTCACGGCTTGTGCCTGGCGGTGGTCAGCCCAGGCGGTGCCGAACCCTTCATTATGTTCACCACGGCCGTCAATCAGGTCCACCCCAGAGTTTCGGATCAGGCGGACAGATCATGCTGCCCTCATAGCGCAGCCCCGCAACGCGATCGGAGGAGCAGTCGACGCAAAGCGGGATCGCATGCTCCCACCGCGCCAACTCCGTCCATCCGTCTACACCCACTCATAGCCGTATTTCACGCGGCACCCAGCGCAACCAGTTCCGCTTCGACGACAGCACGCAACGGCGGCAAGCTGATGGTAAGAGTGCGCCACACGCGACGGGCGGCCACATCTTCGTACTCATGCCGATAGATATTACCCGCCGCCGCCATTTCTCGCCACGCGATCGACGGATGCCGCGTTTTCACCTCGTCCGGCAACCGGCGCGATGCCTCGGAGATGATCTCAAGGCACCGCGTCACGGCATAGAGACGCAAATTGTCATCCTTGAAGGAGTCATAGCCAATGCCGGCAACGAAGCCCTCGGCCATTGCTATGTGGTGCTGGATATCGCCAGGCCAGCGGCGGGTTGCCTCGCGCTCAGAAGGCATAGATGGCGTCCGACGTGGCGGCCGGTCTGACGTAAGGCTTTAATCCCTCACGATCCACGACATCGACCGGCCCGTCGAACAGGTTGGCGATGTATTCTTTGATGCGGACATACTCGTAGACTCCGACCGGCGCCTCGGGATCGATCTCGATCATGATGTCGGTATCACTGTCAGGACGGGCGTCGCCACGGGCACGCGAGCCGAACAGCGCCCCGTGCGCGACTCCGCGCGCCCTTAGCGCCGCCTCGTTCTCCCGCAACCGGGCGATGATATCCCGCCGATCCATGATCCCCTTATAGCACAAAAAACCCCGAAGCAGCCGGTGACTGCCATCTCCCTTCCGCAACGGAATGACGCAACCGAAAATCGCTTTGTTTTCACGGGCCTGGGTTTGTTGAAACATTCTTGATTTTCGCGCTGCGCGAGGAAGCGGACTGGCGGCTTCGGGTTCCGTAAAGGGCCAAATCCGCCGGTCCGCCTCAATTCAGGTCGGCATGGGTTTACAGCCCATCATCAACCGGGTCCGCCCCAAAGATTCGCATCGGGCGGACAGATCGTGCTGCCCTCATACCGCAGCCCCGGAACGCGATCGGATGCCAAATGCAACGGCCCGTCGAGATCGACGATCTCGGCAAGCCGCGCGACGAGCAGCGCCGGCGCGATCCCAAGCGACGTGCCGATCGCACCGCCGACCATGATCCGCACGCCGCGCCGCTTCGCAACCGAGGCCAGCGCGAGCGCCTCGGTCAGCCCACCCGCCTTGTCGAGCTTGATATTGATGACCTCGTATTTCCCGTCGAGCCGGTCGAGATCGGCCAGCGTCCGGCAGGAGCAGTCAGCGCAGAGTGGGATCGCATGCTCCAACCGCGCCAGCGCGTCATCAGCGCCGGCCGGCAGCGGCTGCTCTATCAGTTCGACCCTGCAATCGACCAGCGCCGGCATGAACGCGCGAAACCGGGCTTCATTCCAGCTCTCATTGGCATCGACGATGAGACGCGACGTCGGCACCGCCTGCCGCACCGCCCGCACCCGTTCGACATCGCCGTCGCCACCCAGCTCCAATCGCAGCAGAGGCCGGGCGCGATTGGCGGCCGCCAGGTCAGCCATCTTGTCCGGCGTATCGAACCCAACCGTGAACGCCGTCAACAGCGGCGGCACCGCGCCGAGCCCGGCCAGCTCCGCGACACTTCGAAAAGCGCGCTTCGCATCGATGTCCCAGAACGCGCAGTCGAGCGCGTTGCGCGCCGCGCCCGGCGGCATCGCATGTTGCAGTGTCTCGCGATTGAGCCCCGAGAAGACCGCGCCCTTCATCGCATCCAGCGCGGCGACGACGCTGTCAATGCTCTCGCCGTATCGCCAAAGAGGTACGCCTTCGCCGCGGCCACGTGAGTCGCCATCGGAGATTTCGGCGACAACGACGTCGACCGCGGTCTTGACCCCGTGCGCGGTCATAAGCGGCCACGCACGGCGGGTGACTGTTAGTCGTTGAGGATGCGGCGCCATCTCCGTCCCGACCCTTTCGGCAAATTTCGATGCAAGCGATCTATTCGGAACCTTCGGGCCATTGACCGGTGACCCGGCTGTACGCCTGGAGCCGCGTTCCCGGCCGCGACCTGATCCTGATCGTGGCGATGGAACAAGAGGAGACCACGCGCCTCGCCACTCGCATGAAATGGCACATTCCGCGGCGCGCCGGTTTCATCACGGTGTTGCTGCTCGCCGTCGGCGGGCTGAATCAACGTGGTTCCGCAAACTCGTCTCCCCAGCCGGTGAAGCGTTTCCTTACCTCATGGCTCCAGTGGGCCGCGGTCCAGCCGAACGGACCGCGGAGCCGTACAGCGTCCTTACGAAAACTATACACATGCATGTCAAATTCATATAATGATCCCACGAATGTTAACCGCATGGTAAGCTCAGCAACCCATGAAACAGAGTTGTATCATGGCAGGTCGCAGGTTCGCGGCCCACTACCGTTAACCCGTCACCCCAGGCCCACAGGTTGAGCCAACCATGGAACCCCATCCGCCGTGA
This sequence comes from Acetobacteraceae bacterium, assembly GCA_003164305.1. The sequence goes on along the minus strand of PLSZ01000185.1, from coordinate 2,805 downwards.
AGCTGCCCGGTCTCCTGCGCTCCACCCGCGCTCTGCTGGCTGTCCTGCTGATCCTCGCGACGGCCGGGGCGATCATCGGCGCTGTCTGGTATGCCGCGCGGATAACCACCGAGGCGCGGCGGCTTGACACGATCCAGCGAACGGACGCGACCGCGACCGGCCTCGCCGCCAACTACAGCGAGCAGATCAACCGGCAAATCCTGGCGCTCGATCAGACCCTCGAGATGATGGTTCAGGAGTATGAGTCGGACCCGCGCCGCTTCAATCTGGAAAACGCCCGGTCCCGGGCGCGGATCCTGAACGGCATTTCCCGCGACATGTTCCTGGCGGACGAGAACGGGATCATTCGCCAGTCGTCCGTGTCCGACTTCATCGGTCAGGGCGTCGCTGACCTGGATGTGTTCCGCGACGCCGCCGAGCATACCAACGACAAACCGAAACTGTTTCTTGGCGCCGCCACGGTCAATCCGATCATGCGCCAATGGCACCTGGACGCGGCGCGTACCCTGCACCACCCCGATGGCTCCTTCGCGGGCATCATCGACGCCGATTACCGGGTGTCGGCGATCACCGAGGTGTTCTCCGGTGCGAGTCCGCCCGGCAACGGGTTCGCCGCCTTGATCGATCTGACGGACGGCAAGCTGCGAGCGACATTTGGTTCGGCCGCGGGCAGCCAGGACGCCAGTATCGCCGACACACCGATGTTCGGCGTGGTCGATGCCGGCGACTCTGGTGTTTGGGTGGGGCCGTCCGCTTCCGACGCCGTGGTCCGAATTCACGCCTTCCGCCGGCTGCCGGGCCGCGATCTGGCGGTGATCGCCGGCATCGATCGCGAAGAGGCGATGCGTCCGGTCATCGCCTGGCAATGGCAGTCCCGAATCTTCGCCGGCTGCGTGACGCTGCTGACATTGATCATCAGCCTGCTGTTGATCAGCATGTTGGGCGCCAGCCGGCGCCGTGCCGCGCGGGACCGGGAAGCGCAGGCCAGGTTCGCCGCCGCAAACGCGCTGGCCGAGGTCTCTCGTGCGCAGGCGGACGCCGTCTCGCGGCGCATGCTGGCGACATTCGCGGCTGTCTCGGACGGCATCGCGATCTTCGACGCGCATTTATATCTCGTTGAATGGAGCGCGTTGTTTCCCGAACACGCCGGCATCAACGCCAGCTTCATCCGGACCGGCATGCCGATGGAAGATGTGCTGCGCATGCAGGCCGAAGCCGGATATTTCGGGCCGGTGGCGGATGTGGACGCGGAAGTGGACCGCCGGGCGGCGTTGCTACGGGCCGGTAATTTCGGCACCAGCCAAACCTTCACCGCCCACGACCGGGTGATCGAACTGCGCTGCCGCCCCCTCGCCGAGGGCGGTTTCGTCGCATTGTACTCCGACGTGACCGAAGGGCGCCGCGCGCGGCAGGCACTGCGCGACGCGCGGGACGTTTTGCTGCGCGAGCAATCCTCCCGGCTGCGTTTCCTCGGCGTCATTTCCTATGAGTTGCGCGCGCGCGTCGCCACGCTGACGCGGTCGATCGCGCGGCTGGGGGAGATCGAGGTGCCGGCGAACCGTCCGGCGATCGAACGCGTGCGGCGGGCCGCCGCGAGTCTGGGCCATCTCGCCACCGACGCGATCGAAGTGCCTCTGATGGAAGCCAACGCGGTGGTGCCGCGGCCGGCGTTGATCAGCGTGCGTCCGATGTTGCGGGACATCGTCGATACCATCCAACCGGCGGCGCACGATCGCGGCGTCACGGTATATTCGATCGTCAACGAAGCGGCGCCGGCCGAATTGATTATCGACCCCGACCGGCTCCGCCAGATCGTCATGCTGCTGCTGTCCGAGGCGGTGCGGTTCGCCTCGCCTGACACGATGTGGCTGATCGCCGATGGCGGCGAGGATGAGTATGGCGAACCGATCGCTCTGCGGCTGACCATCCGCGGCTTCGGCACGCCAATCCCCGACGCGAAGCGCGCCGGCATCTTCCCCGCTTTGCACGAGATCGAAGTACGGGACGAGGGCGAAGCCACGGGCGACATTTATCGGCGGGGCACTGGCCTCGGCCCAGCGATCGCGCGGCATCTGACGGGGTTGATGGGCGGACAATTGCGGTGCGAGGGGTGGTCGACAAGCGACGGCCGCACCGGCAACGATTTCATCCTGACATTACCCATGGAAGTGCTGCCCGGTCAGCGCGGGCGAGCCCCCGGACAGGCACCCGCCGAGGGTCGCCCGCTGCCACGTACGCGCGTGCTGTTGGTCGGCGAACCAACCGGTCTGCGCATGGCCGCCGTGACCATGTTGCGCCGCGACAGCCACATGGTGGACGCCGTGACCACCGGCGAGGAAGCGGTCCAGGCGTTACGCGACGCTCCATATGACATCCTGTTTCTGGACTCCGTGCTGCCTGACATGACCCTGGCGTCTGTGCTGGCGACCGTGCGCGAAAATCAGGGGCCAGCCAGAACGATTCCCGTGGTCGTGCTCGCACCACCGCACGATGAGGCCGACGCGCGCGCCTGGCGCGACATTGGCGTGGACGAGATTTTGCCCGACCCACCGACCCTGGAAGACCTCACCGCCGCCATCGGCCGCCAGGTCTGGCTCAGCCGCTCTTCCTCCCCCGGTCTTGGCTCCATGCCTGGGCTTGAACAGGAAACCGAGGAGGGGATCCCGATCCTGGCCGCCGAGCGCATCGCGGAACTGCGCGCCAACATCAAGCCGGATGAACTGGCCGAGATGGTGGAGGAATGCATCGCCGATCTGTTCCACCGTTTGCCCGCGTTGCGCCGATCGCTCGCGGCCGGTGCTCCGG
>PLSZ01000076.1 GCA_003164305.1 Acetobacteraceae bacterium | reverse complement strand
CACTCTCGTCATCTCCGGGCTCGACCCGGGGATCAATCGCCGCACGGCACCTGGATGGATCCCCCGGGCGATCCCCGTAGGCATCAGGTTAAGGGCTGCGACAGGCACGATTGCTCCTTTTTCGTCATCCTCGGGCTTGACCCGAGGATCGCTGCACGCACGCACAGCGTCGATGTCACGCAACTACCGAGCATCGACTGATGCTCGGGTCAAGCCCGAGCATGACGGTAAGAGACAATATCGACCCCGCCCAATCCTTATCTTGATGACTATGGGGGCGAGCCCCGGGATGACGATAAAGGCTGGTGCGTCAGGCGACTCGTTTATTGTTGGTCGTCGCCAAACCGCTGCCGTCCGGACATCGCGAGGATCTCAGCATGCGTGACCGACAGGCCCCGGACGTGGTTGACCCCGGCGCGATGAGGACGGGCGCCGCGACAACGGTCCCAACGGGGCCGGGCGCCATCGATCCGGCGGGCTCTGGCCAGGTTGGGCTCGCGGCGGAATGGATGCCCGGGCTGGACGGCCCGGACGACGCGTTTTTCTCGGTGTGGCTGGACCGGCAGTGCGCCGCCATCCCAGGGACCCGCGTCGGCGTCATTCTCCGCGCCACGATGGCCGGATTGCTGCCCGCCGCCGCGTGGCCGGCGGCGAGACACCCCCCGGCGGAGTTGCTCCGCATCGCCGAACGCGCCGCGAACGCGACTCGCCCCATCATCGCATGGGCCAGGCGCTCCAATGGCAAACCCGGCCTGGATCTGCTGATCGGGTTGGGGATCCGGCTGCACGGCAGCCTCGCCGCCGTGCTCGCGGTCGTGGTGGATGTGCCCGACGGCGTCGAAAGCGTCGATCCGGACGCGCTCGCCGCGCAACTGCACATGGGCTGCGGTTGGCTCGACGCGCGGCTGTCCCGCGGTCAGGCGCGGACGGCGACGGCGCGCATCGAACGCGCCTCGGTGGCGATGGACATCGTCGCGGTCGCCAGCGCGCGGCGGCGGCCCGCGCGGGCGGCTTCGGCCGTGGTCAACGAACTCGCGATCCGGCTGCGTTGCGGCCGGGTATCTCTCGGTCTGGTGCGCGGCGGCGCGATCAAACTCAAAGCCCTGTCCCACGCCGCGTCGTTCGAGCAGCGCGGCCGGGTGGTCGACGCGATCGAAAACGCGATGGAAGAATGCCTCGCGCAATCCGCGCCGATCACGTATCCGGCGTTACCGGCGACCACCACCCGGATCTCGGTCGCGCATCGCGATCTGGCGGCGCTGGAGGCAGTCCCGACCGCGACCGCGTCGGTCGTGTTGCCCGGCCCGGACGGCCCGGCGGGCGTGCTGACGTTCGAGCGGCCGGCGGATCAACCTTTCGACCAGGATACCGTGCTGCTGGCCGAGGCGACCGGCGCGTTGCTGGGACCGGTCCTGCGCATCCAGGCGGACAATGACCGCATTTTGTCCGGGCGCGTCGCGGACGGCGTGCGGGACGGCATCGCCGCGGTGCTCGGGCACGACAAGCCCAGTCTGAAACTGGCCGTGTTGGCGGGGGTGGTGGCGGTCGCGGCGCTGTGCGTCGGCCAGGGCGAATATCGGGTCACCGCGCGCGCGGTCCTGGAAGGCAAAATTCAGCGCGCCGCCGTGGCACCGTTCGACGGCTTCGTCGCGGAGTCCTCAGTACGGCCGGGCGATCATTTGCACGCGGGCGATCTGCTCGCCGCCATGGACGATCACGACCTGGTTCTGGAACGCGCCCGCGCATGGGCGGACGCGGAAAAATCGCGCCAGAAATACAACGAGGCGATGGCGAAACACGACCGGCCCGGGGCAGCCGAGCTGTCGGCGCAGATCGATCAGGCCGAAGCCCAACTGGCCCTCGCGGACGACAAGCTGCGGCGGTCCCGTATCGTCGCGCCGATCGACGGATTGCTGGTCAGCGGCGATCTGAGCCAGATGCTCGGCGCGCCGGTGGAGCGCGGCAAGACGTTGTTCGAGATCGCGCCGCTGGACCAATACCGGATCGTCCTGCGCACCGACGACCGGGATCTGCGGTTTGTCGCTCTGGGCCAGCACGGCATGCTGTCGCTGGCCGGGATGCCCGCCGATCGGCGGTCCTTCACGGTGACCCGTATCACGCCGATCGCCGAAGCCAAGGACGGCCGCAACGAATTCCGTGTCGAGGCCACTCTGGACGATCCTCCTGGGCCTGAATTGCGGCCGGGCATGGAGGGGATCGGGAAAGTCGAAACGGGGACGCATCGACTCATCTGGGTCTGGAGCCACACGGTGATCGACTGGCTGCGTCTGACCGCCTGGAAATGGATGCCCTGACAGATGGCCGGCGGCGAACGTTTCTTCAGCACGTCATGGTACCGGGTCGAGGGGCTCAAGCCCAGATTGCGGGAGCATGTGACGGTGCGGATGCACCGGTATCGCGGACAGCTGTGGTATGTGATCGGCGACGGCATGCACAACCGTGTGCACCGGATCTCCCCCTCGGCTTACATGCTGGTCGCGTCGATGGACGGCACCCGCACGTTGGGCAGCCTGTGGTCCGGCGCGGCGGTGGCCTTGGGCGAGCAGGCGCCGACGCAGGATCAGGTCATTCAGTTGCTGGGACAGTTGCACGGCAACGACCTGATCGTCGGCGATGTGACCCCCGACGCGCGGGAACTGTTCGAACGGCGGGGCCAGAACGATCGGAGCCGCCTGCTGCAATGGGTGCTCAATCCGCTGGCGATCCGGATCCCGCTGTTCGATCCCAACGATTTTCTGACCCGGACGCTGGCTTTGGTACGTCCGCTGACTGGCCGGCTCGGCGGCATCATCTGGCTCGCGACGGTGTTGCCCGCGCTGCTGCTGGCCTTGCAGCACTGGTCCGAACTGACGGAGGATATCGGCGATCACGTGTTGCCGACGGGCAATCTGCTGTTGATCGCGGCGATCTATCCGGTCATCAAGCTGTTGCATGAACTCGGCCACGGCTATGTCACACGCGCCCATGGCGGGGAGGTTCACGAACTCGGCGTGATGCTGCTGGTGCTGTTGCCGGTGCCCTATGTGGAGGTCAGCGCATCCGCCGGGTTTCGCGGCAAATGGACGCGCTGCCTGGTGGGCGCGGCCGGCATCATGGTGGAATTGTTCATCGCGGCGCTGGCCTTGTACGTCTGGCTGGCGATCGAGCCGGGGTTCGGACGCGCGGTGGCGTTCAACGTGATGCTGACCGCCAGCGTCTCCTCGTTGCTGTTCAACGGCAACCCGTTGTTGCGCTACGACGGATACTACGTGCTGTCCGACGCGATCGAGGTGCCGAACCTGGCGCAGCGCGGGCGGCAATACTGGTCGTACCTGACGCGGCGCTATCTGTTCGGCACCAAGGGAATGCTGGATTTTCCGGCGACGACCGGGGAGCGGGCGTGGTTCCTGATCTACATGCCGGTTTCGACCATCTACCGGGTTTCCGTGACGATCGGTATCGCGCTGTTCCTGATGGGCAAATATCTCGCCGCCGGGGTCGCGCTGGCGCTGTGGGGGATCGCGACCGGCGTGGTGCTGCCGGTGGCGCGGGGTTTGTGGTCGGTGTTGTCGTCGCCGGTTTATCTGCGCAATCGCGGGCGCGCGTTGGCCATGAGTGTTGGCCTGACAGCGTTGGCTTTGGCCGTGCTGCTGCGGCTGCCGATGCCGCTGCATACCGAGGCCGAGGGGGTGGTCTGGCTGACCGACGACGCGATCGTTCGGGCCGGCACCGATGGTTTCGTCAGCGAGATCAAAGCGATGCCCGGGACGGCCGTGTCGCGCGGCCAGATCGTGATCGAAAGCAGCGATCCGGAACTCGCGGCAAAGGTGAAGTACCTCCGGGCCAAAGAGGCGGAATTGCAGGCGAAGCTGGAGTCCGTGCGGTTCTCCGACCGGGTGGAGGCCGTCGTCACCGAAACCGAACTGACCGCCGCGCGCACCGAACGCGAGCGGGAGGAGCACCGTGCGGCGCTGTTGAGCGTGCGGGCTGGCGCCGACGGCATCTTCGCCATGCCGGCGCCCGACGACGCGCCCGGCCGGTTCTACCAGCGTGGGGATGTGATCGGCTATTCGCTACCCCGGGGCGGCGCGCGAGTCATCCGTGCCGCCGTCGCGCAAGAGGATATCGATCTGGTCCGCAATCATCTGCGACGGGCCAGGATCGTGCTGTCCGATCATCTGGATCAGGCTGTCGATGTGCGCGGGGTGCGGGAGGTGCCCTCGGGTCAAGAGAAACTGCCCAGTGCCGCTTTGGGTTCGGTGGGTGGCGGCAGCACGCTGACCGATCCCCGGGACGAGCACGGCACGACCGCGCTCAATCGGGTGTTTCAGGTGGACCTCGAACTGGCCCGGCCACTGCCGGAGGCCGGCTTCGGCGGTCGCGCGTTCATTCGTTTCGAACTCGAGTGGGAACCTCTGGGCGCGCAGTTCTGGCGCCGGGCGCGGCAATTGCTGTTGTCCCGGGTGGAGATCTGAATGAGCGGCGCCGCCAGCCTGGAGCAACCCTATTACGAGCGCGCCGATCGGCGAGACAGCCGTTTGGACGAGATGCTGGTCAGCTTGCATGGCCGGCTCATCCGCCTTCTGGCGCCGGCGCGCCGCCACCGGCTGACGCGCTTCGCATTGGCTGTCGAACAGCTTGGCGCGTCGCTGTCCGATTTGTCCGACGCGGCGCTGTCCGAGGCGGCGGGGGCGTTGCGGGCGCGGATGACCCGCGGCGGCATGACCCGCGATGCGCTGATCCGCTGCTTCGCGCTGACCCGGGAAGCTTGCACGCGGCAAATCGGGCTGCGGCATTATCGGGTGCAATTGATGGGCGGCGCCGCGATGCTGGATCGCTGCCTGGCTGAAATGGAAACCGGCGAAGGCAAAACCATCACCGCGCTACTGCCCGCCGTGGCCTTCGCGCTGGCCGGCCGGCCGGTGCACATCGTTACGGTGAACGACTACCTCGCCGAGCGTGACGCCGAACAATTACGCCCGGTCTACGAGGCACTGGGACTCCGCATCGGGCTTATCGCGCATGAGATGCCGCCGGACGAGCGGCGGGCGGCCTATGCCGCGGATGTCACTTATTGCACCAACAAGGATCTGGTTTTCGACTATCTTCGCGACCGCCTCGCTCTGGGCCGGCGCCGCGGTCTCTCCCGACAAATGGTTCAGGCGCTGACCGGTGAAAACGCTCTGGGCGACAGTCAGAAATTGTTACTGCGCGGGTTGCATGTGGCGATCGTCGATGAGGCCGACTCGGTGCTGATCGATGAGGCGCGGACGCCGCTGATCCTGGCTGGCACCGCCTCCGCCTCCGGTGAGGGGTCGGATACGCTCTACGCCCAGGCGCTGGAGCTGTCGCGGGGTTTGGAGCCAGGGACACATTGGCGCCTGATGACCAGGGAACGGGGTGTCGAACTGACGCCGGAGGGACGCGAGGAGCTTGCGCGGCGCACCCTGGGCTGGCCCGGCCTGTGGATCGCGCGGCGGGCCCGGGAGGAACTGTCGGAACGCGCCTTGTCGGCGTTGCATTTGTTCCATCGCGATACACAATACATCCTGTCGGACGGCAAGGTTCACATCGTCGATGAATTCACCGGCCGCNNAAGGAAAACGTCGCGATCACCGGCCGAAAGCCGACGCTGGCGCGGATCACGTATCAGCGGTTTTTCCGGCGTTACCGTCACCTGACCGGAATGACAGGCACGGCCATGGAAGTGGCGGACGAACTGGCCGGGGTCTACCGGCTCGACGTTCTCCGCCTGCCGACCAACCGTCCCTCGGGACGGCGCGCGATGGGCCGGCATTTGTTTCTGGACTCAGCCGACAAATGGGCCGCCATCGTCGCAAGCGCGCGCGACCGCGTGGCGCGCGGCCAGTCCGTGCTGATCGGCACCCGCTCGGTCGNNGGGCCGCGGCACCGATATCCGCCTCAGCCGCCCGGTGCGCGAGGCCGGCGGCCTGCACGTGATCCTGACCGAATATCACGAATCGAAGCGGATCGACCGGCAGTTGTTCGGCCGCGGCGGACGCCAGGGCGATGCCGGCGGCTATGAATGTTTCGCGTCGCTGGACGATGAGATTTTGCTGCGTTTCGGGCCGCCTGGCATGCGCGGTCTGGCGTCGCGGTTTGCCCGAGGTTCCCCGGAGGAGGTTCCGGATCGTCTGGCGGGGTTGATGGTGCGCCGCGCGCAGGCGGAAGCCGGCCGCCTGCATGCGCGAAGCAGGCGCGAAACGTTGGTCAACGACAACCAATTGGATACGTTGCTGGCATTCGCCGGCCAGGGCGAATAGACACGGCGGGTCGCCGGAACACCGATTGAAACCGGGATGCAGGAGAAGCGCGATGGCATTCACGAATAACAATACACTCAGCGGCTTTGGGCTTTTCAGCTCCGATCTGATAAACAACGGCGTGGTGGACGTTTTTGGCGGCCTGCGCGAAATTGACGGCACCCTGTCCTCGACCGCGCTTAATGGCGGCACCATCCTGATCGAGGCCACGGGCACCGCGCAGCTCGACAAGGCGGCGTCGGGCAACAGCGTTACCTTCAAAGCCAGTACCGGCACACTGGAAATTCTTCAGCTCGCGAGCATCGCCAGCACGTTAAAGATCACCAACATTCAAACGGGCGACGTGATTTTGCTGCCGAACGCACCGGCGGGGTTTGGTCTGAACTACAACACGAACACGGGCACGCTGGCGATCACGAATGGCGGATCGACGCTGGGGGATCTGGTCTTCACGCCCGCGGCGTCGCTGACCACGAGCTTTTTCAAGAACGAGGTTCTGCAATGCTTCGCCGCTGGGACGCGGATCGCGACGCCCGAGGGGCCGCGGGCGGTGGAGACGCTGCGGGAAGGCGATCTGGTGCGGACCCGAAACAATGAGGCCAGGACGATCGAATGGGCCGGAAAGCGCCGTGTCGATTGCGCGCGTCATCCGGCGCCCGCGAAGGTGCTGCCGTTCCGGATCGCCGCGCATGCCTTCGGTCACGACGCCCCTTGCCGCGATCTTCTGCTGTCGCCGGATCACGCG
>PLSZ01000172.1 GCA_003164305.1 Acetobacteraceae bacterium | reverse complement strand
AATCTTGCTTTCTTCCTCGCGCGCCAATCCAGAGGAACGCCAATATCCGGTCAACCCGACAACCATGGCGAGGCCCGCCCAGACATGGCGAGACACGCCCGCCATGCCGAGACGAGGTCCGTACGTCTTCATCGCCTGCGCCGGCATCACCCCATCTTGCAACCGACTTCCTCAGGTGTACCGAACACCTTCTCCAGGTCGGCGGGATTTTCCGGCAGCGACGCTTTCACGTCGAAGTAATCCCACTTGTCGGTGATCTTGTCCTTCACCTGGACCACCAGATTGCGCAGCTCCATCTGATGGTCCCATTTGCGGTACTTATAACTCACGCCGGCGCTGTCGAATTTCCAGTTTTCCAGCGCCTCGATGATCGGCATCGTTTCGGTCGATTTCGCCGATTCGATCGACTCGAACAACGATTTCGCGGTGATCCAGCCCATCCAGGCTTTATCCGCCGCCGGCCGGCCGTGCTTCTTTTCATAAGCCGCCGCGAAGGCTTTTTCCTCTGGCGGGTTGCTGGGGTTTTTGTACCACCACAAGCTGGTGAACACGCCGGTCGCCGCCTCGGGCCCGACAGCCCAGATATCGGTGTCGCCGATAGCGATCTCACAGAACGGGATCTTGCCCTTCATGCCCAACTCGTTCCACTGCTTGAGGAATGTGGACAGATCGCCCGCCGACAGACCGCCGAGCACGACGTCCGGTTTCGCCTGGCGGATCTTCAGAATGAACGAGCTGTAGTCGGGCGTGTTCAGCGGCACCTCATCGACGCCGGCCTCGGTGCCGCCGGCTTCCTTCAGCAGCGCGCGGCTGCTGCGCAGGATGTCCTGGCCGAACGCGAACGAAGCGGTAATGAAATACCACTTCTTGCCGTTCTTCAGCGCGTAGGGCGCCAGCATGCGGGACTGCACCAGAACCGGCGTGTTCAGCCGGAACGTATAGCGGTTGCAGCTCTTGCCGGTGATCTCGGTCGCCGCGGCGTTGTCGATCACCATCGGGACCTTCAACTCGGCCGCCGTGGCTTCCTCGGCCAACGCGTTGGAACTCAGGGAACCGCCGAGGATGGCGCACACCTTATTTTCCTGCACCAGCTTCTGCATGTTCTGCGTCGCCGCCTGCGGGCTCGGCTCATCGAGCCACACCAGTTCCACCGGCCGGCCGCCGATCATATTGTTGCGCTCCTCCAGCGCCAGGTAGGTGCCCTGCGCGAGGTATTCCGTCTGCGGCGCGATCTGCCCGGTCTTCGCCAACAACAGCCCTATCCTGATCGGATCGGCCGCCTGGGCGCGGCGAATGAACGGCATCGCCAACGGCGCGGTGGCCAGAGCGGCCGAACCCAACAGCGTGCCCCGGCGAGACAGCGTCCGGGATATGGCCCCCCGCATGGCCTCTTGGGGCGTGAATTTTGTCATCCGTTTCCTCCTTTGGGGCGCGGCATGATGAACGCCCATCACGGTTCCGAACCCGGTCGTGTGAGGCTGATACCAAGACAAACCAATTCCCGGCAATGACTCCCCCTGGGACCAGCCACATACGCCGGAAAAGCACAGGCGAACGCGCGATCTTCGGCGAATCGCCGACATCGGCCAGCGTTATTGTCATCCCTGGCCCGCTTCATCGTCATCGTTGGCCCGCTACATCGTCATCCTTGGCCTCGAGCCGAGGATCGCTCGTATCAAACATCGTGTCCGATTTTCGACCCTCGGGGCGCATCGACGGATGCTCGGGTCAAGCCCGAGCATGACGGCGGAGGGGTGCGAACATGACGGCGGAGGGGTGCGAGCATGACGGCGGAGGGTGCGGGCACGACGGCGGAGGGTGCGAACATGACGGCGGAGGGGCGTGTTTGAAACCAGTACGATACTGTTTTCGAGACATCCATAGGGGCCGCATGGCGCGATGCCGCGCCGGCGAGGGAATGGGTGCGCGGGATGGAAATAGCGGATTGCATCCCCCTGTGGGGACAGGGGAAGCATGGACGCCGGGCCGCCGTTGCGATCTGGATCGCGGTCATGGCGCCAGGCCTGATCATGGCGACGGCGATGGCGGTCGAGGCCGGCAGTTGGGCCGCGGCACAGATGTCGGTGCAGCGCGCCGCCGATCTGTCCGCGATGGCCGGCGCGATGAATTACATGGCCACCACGAACGCGCAGACCGCGGCGACGTTCGCCGCCCGCATGGCGCAGTTGAACGGCGCCTCGGGAACCGCGACGCCGAGCTGGAATTCAGGGACCAGCACGCTGACCGATAACCTGATCACCGCGCAGATCGTGACCGGTTATGAAAAAAGCAGCGACACCGCGTTGAAGGTCACCGTGCAAAGATCGGTTCCGGCGACGATTTCGAGCGCGTTCAGCGGCAACACGACCTACACCGTGACCGGCAGCGGCGTGGCGGAACTGGTCACCACGAATGTCGCGCCCTCGGGCGCCGGCGCGGCGCAGCCGTGTTTGTTGGCGCTTTCGACCTCCGGCACGATCAGCGGCACCGGCTCGACCTATTGGACCATGCCGAACTGCACGGTCCGCTCGAACGGAACCATCAGCGTGACGGGCGGTGGCGGCCCATTGACCACGGCGGGGTTTTTCGCCGGCGGCGCGATCAACATCCAGAGCTGGATCGACCCGGTTGGCACGCAATACCCCAACGACGGGACGATCATCGACCCTTACGCGAACAACACGACGCTGCAAAACGCATTGACGACCGCCGCCGGGTTGACCGGGGTTTCCGGAATTTCCTGCGGCACGACCGGGGGGGTGAATGGAACGGCCGGTCAGTATACCGGGAACAATAACTGCAACGGAACCAACACCCTGCCGAATGGCGGTACCTGCGTGACCGGCAGTGGCGTGACCTGCACGATGTATCCGGGGAACTACAGTACCTGGAACGTGCCCTCGGGCGGCCCCTATACCTTCAACCTGCAGCCCGGGCTCTATTCGTTCAGCGGCAACATCAATCTCACACAGAACACGACGACGAACACCACGGGGGGCGTGACCATCGTCACGGCGGGCAGCTTCACCGGCACGAACAGCTTCAACTTCAACGTCACCGCGCCAACTCCGTCGCAGGTCGCGAGCACGGGAGGCATCGCCGGCATCGCGCTGGCGAGCAGTTCCTCCACCACCGCGACGATTTCCGGCAACGCGGCGTTCAATGTCGCGGGCGTTGCCTATTTCCCGAACGCGACCTTCAACGCCAGCGGCGCGAGTTGCAACAGCAGTTCGCCTTGCTTTGGCAACAACTCCACCGCCTGTCTGGAAATCATCGCCGCCAGCATCGAGACGACGGGCAATTCGAACTTCAACAGCAATTGCACGTCCTACGGCGCGACCGCCTTCACCAGCACGTCGGGCACGACGGCGACGACCGCCCAGGTGGTGCATTAGTACCCGCTATCGATGCAGTATGAATCACGGTCGCGAAACCGTCATGGGCGGGCTCGACCCGGCCATCAGTCTCCAGGGCACCTGATGTGCCATGACAGAACGATGGCCGTGACGGCGAACTCGTACGGCACGCGCGCCGGGGCGCGCGGCAGTCGTCAGACGGCACCGAACTTCGCGCGTCCGTCAGACGGGCGGCGAGGACCGTCTCTTCGCCATGGCGCCGGCCATGCCATGCATCCACGCCACCACTGCCCGGCCCAGCAACTTCGTTTCGTAAACGATTTCCTGGGCGATCAGCCGGTGGCCCTCGATCGTGAGGTCCATGGCGTCGGCGAACATGTCCCAGCTATCGCCTGAATGGGGCTCGCCGTCATGCGCCCCCTGGAGGGTTTCAGTGACGTGTTCCGCTGCCATGCGGTCGAGGTCGCTCATGCCACGGAATCCTTCTCTCGGTTGGTGAAGGACGCTTTCTCAGGTTATCGCAGTGCAGCATGAACATCTCGTGCCTATTTCGCAAGCACGAAATAGACCGGCCCGGTCTTTGATGAAATTTTAGGCGAAACATCCTCAGAGAACCGCGGCCACGACCTCCGGCTTACGCAACCGCGTGTGCGGGATGGCGAATACCGCGAGCAAAGTGCCCACCGCGAGCGTGGCCGCCGCGATGCTGAACCCGACATAAATGCTGCCGGTGTCCTGAAACGCCCAACCGACCACCGCCGGTCCGGACAAGCCGCCGAACTGGCCGAGGGCGCTGATCATGGCGATCCCCATGGCCGCGCCGCGCGACTCCAGGAACACCGGCGGGACGGTCCAGAACACCATGAACACCGCGTAGCCGCTGGCGGCCGCGACGGCGACCAGCGCCGCGGTGGCCCACAGGCTGCCGGCGGTCAGCGGCAGGCACAGATACGCGACGGTCGCCAGCGCGCCGGTCGCCAGCATGTGCCACTTACGCTCCCCCACGCGGTCCGAGTTGCGGCAGACCAGCAGCACGAAAATCGCGGCGAAGATCCACACGCCGGAGAGGATGTAGCCGGCCTCGGTGACCGACTTCGCGCCGACGTGGCGCAACAAGGTGGGAAACCAGATCTGGTTGGTGTTGAGGAAGGCCATGGTGAAATAACACACGACCATCAGCCAGACCTTCGGATTGCGTAACGTCTCGCCGACAGTGGTCGATGCCGCCGTGGTTCGCGACCGGCGATCGTGCTCCATGTCCTCGATCACCACCTGCTTTTCCGCGTCGGTCAGGAAGGTCGCGTTCTCTGGCCGGTCGGTCAGCACGAACATGGCGGCGAGGCCCAGGAGGATCGCGGGCAACCCGTCCACCAGGAACAACCAGCGCCAGCCGCGAATGCCCAGAAGCCCGTCCATGCCCTCCATCACCGCGCCGGAGATCGCGCCGCCGAGCAATCCGGACAGCGGAATGCCGACCAGGAACAGGCTGGTGGCGCGGCCGCGGCGGTGGTTGGGGAACCAGAAGCTGAGATACAGCAGCACGCCGGGGAAGAACCCGGCCTCGAACGAGCCGAGCAGGAAGCGTTGCACGTAAAGCCAGTATTCGTTCTGGGCGAACATCATCGAAACGATCACGGCGCCCCACAGCACCATGATCCGCGTCAATGTCGCCGGCGCGCCGATGCGCATCAGCAACAGGTTGGACGGCACCTCGAACGCGATGTAGCCGAAGAAGAACACCGAGGTGATCATCCCGAACGCCGCTTCGTTCAAATGCAGTTCCGGCAGGAATTGCAGCTTCGCGTAACCGATGCTGACGCGGTCGAGATAGTTGATGACATAACAGGCGAGCACGAACGGCAGCAGGCGCCAGGCG
>PLSZ01000417.1 GCA_003164305.1 Acetobacteraceae bacterium | reverse complement strand
GCCAAGAACACCTACGGCACCGGCTGTTTCCTGCTGATGCACACCGGAACCGTACCGACACCGTCGAAACACGGCCTGCTGACCACCGTCGCCGCCAAACTCGGCGATGCCCCGGCGACCTACGCGCTGGAGGGGTCGGTCGCGATCGCCGGCGCTCTCGTGCAATGGCTGCGCGACAATCTGGGCCTGATCCGGTCGAGCGCGGACATCGAGGCACTGGCCGCGTCCGTGCCCGACAACGGCGACGTCTATTTCGTGCCCGCGTTCTCCGGCCTTTACGCCCCGCATTGGCGAGCGGACGCGCGCGGCATCATCGCCGGACTGACCCGGTTCGCCTCCGCCGGACACATCGCCCGCGCCGCGCTGGAAGCGACAGCGTATCAAACGATGGAGGTCGTTCGCGCCATGGAACAGGATTCCGGCGTGGCGCTGCGCTCGTTACGAGTCGATGGCGGCATGGTCGTGAACCAGACGCTGATGCGCTTCCAGGCGGACATGCTCGGCGTCCCGGTGGTGCGGCCCAGGGTGCTGGAAACGACCGCACTGGGCGCGGCTTACGCGGCGGGTCTGGCGGTCGGCTACTGGACCGGCCTCGACGATCTCCGCGCCAACTGGTCCGTCGCCGAGACGTGGGAACCAACGATGGACGCCGCCCGCCGCGACACATTGCGGCGGACGTGGGAGAAAGCGGTGCAGCGGTCGATGAACTGGGTGTAACCCCGGTTACGCCACCGCCCCTTCCCTTTTCAACGCCCGAACCGTCGCGCGGAACGCATCGACGGTCAGCCCCATCTCCTCTTCCCCGTGCATCGCCGAGATCGTGCCGGACGGGCCGGTGTTCACATCGACGCCATTGACCAGCAGCCCCATCCGCACTTTCACCGGCATGCCGTCATGCCGCGGCCTGTTGATCATCCGGGAAATATACGGCACCGCGTCGAACTTCGAGGGCACGATGTCGTCGCCATCCGGGTTGGTGTAGATGTGCATCCCGGAATACGAGCCGTGCACCGCCCACTTCACGTGCTCCTCTTCCAGCACCTCGTTCATTTTCGCCCGCAGTTCGGTGCCATACGCGTTCGCCCGCTCGCACGCATCCGTTGTCGACAGGATCTCCAACGTCGCGATCCCGGCCGCCGCCGAGACCGGGTTCGCGTTGAACGTTCCCTGATGGCCGATCTTCTCCTTGCCGGTGGCTTTCGTCACCGCGAAGTCGAGCAGGTCGAAAACATCCTTCCGCCCCACCACCGCGCCGCCCGGCAAGCCACCCGACAATATCTTCGCCAGCGTCGTCATGTCCGGCGTGATCCCGATCACCTTTTGCAGCCCGCCCGGCGACACCCGAAAACCCGTCACCACCTCGTCGAAGATCAGCATCGTGCCGGCCTGCCGCGTCAGGTCCCGCAAATGCGCCAAAAACGACGTCTGGATCGGCATCTTGCCGAAACTGGCGCCGGTCGGCTCCAGAATCACGGCGGCGATGTCCTTATGATCGGAGAACAACCGGTCGATCCCCTCGACATCGTTCGGGTCCGCCATCAGCACGCTATCGGCGATGCCAGGCAGCACGCCCGTCGTGGGCGAACCGTCGAAATGATTCGAGTAGCCGCTTGACACATGATCATGCCAGCCATGGAAATGCCCACGGAAATGCACGATC
This sequence comes from Acetobacteraceae bacterium, assembly GCA_003164305.1. The sequence continues at coordinate 1,145 of PLSZ01000417.1, read as the reverse complement.
TTTTGGCGCCCGGTGAACGCCCGCGCCAACCGCAGCGCCATCAGCGTCGCCTCGGTGCCGGAGTTGGTGAAGCGCACCCGTTCCGCTGACGGAACCATGGCGGTAATCAGTTCCGCCCACCGGATTTCCGCCTCGGTGCAGGCGCCGAAATGGGTGCCGCGGTCGTACGCCGCGTGCACCGCCGCCGTGACCGCCGGATGGTGATGGCCGAGGATCAACGACCCGTGACCGCCGAAGTAATCGACATAGCGGTTGCCATCGACGTCCCATTTCACCGGCCCCTGCCCGTGCGTGACGTAAAGCGGATACGGATCGAAATGCCGGCTGTCATGCGTCAGCCCGCTGGGGAACAGGCCGCGCGCCTTCTCCGCCAGCCGAGCGGAGCCCGGGGTCATCGCCTCATAAGCGGCGGCAATCGTGGTGTTCGGCAGGGACATGATCGGCGACCTCTCGGATTCTTCGAGCAATACTATACAAGCCAGTGGGACAAACGAAACCGGCCGGCATGCCCGATGGAGCACGCGTAACGAGGACGCCCGATGGAGTACCAACGATGACGCACGACAAATGGCAGTTCTGGATCGACCGCGGCGGCACCTTCACCGATATCGTCGCCCGCGCGCCCGACGGCACGCTCTCGACCCACAAGCTGCTGTCGGAGAACCCCGGCCGTTACCGCGACGCCGCCATCGCCGGCATTCGCGCGGTGCTCGGCGTCGCGCCGGATCAGCCGATCCCGCCCAACCTGATCGACGCCGTGAAGATGGGCACAACGGTCGCCACTAACGCGCTGCTGGAGCGGAAAGGCGATCGCACCCTGCTGATCGTCAATAACGGTTTCTCGGATGCGCTACGCATCGGCAACCAGGCCCGACCGCGGCTGTTCGATCTCGCCATCATCTTGCCCACCATGTTGTACGAGCGCGTGGTGGAAATCGGCGGCCGGGTCGATGTCAACGGCGCCGAGATCGAGCCGCTCGACGAGGCCGCCGCGACCGCCGCGTTCGAGCAAGCCGTCGCCGACGGCATCGGCGCCTGCGCCATCGTTCTGATGCACGCCTGGAAATACCCCGCGCAGGAGCAACGCCTCGCCGAACTCGCACGCGACGCCGGGCTGGCTCAGGTCTCCGCCAGCCACGCCGTCA
>PLSZ01000196.1 GCA_003164305.1 Acetobacteraceae bacterium | reverse complement strand
TGGGCTGGGTGACGCTGATCAAAGGCGTTGCTCTGATCGCGGCGCCGCCGCGTACGCTGACCACCTTTTACCGGGCGCTGCATTATCCGGCGCGGTTCCGCCTCTACATGGCCGTGGCCTTCACCTTCAGCGCCTGGCTGACGGTGATCGCATTCCTGACCTGAACGAAATGACGCGCCACGTCCGGCCGCGCCCGCCGCGCGATTGATCACATCCGGTTGGTTGGCCATGAACAACAATCATTCAACGTCGCGCGAGCCATTGGAGCACAGTCATGAAAGGGAAGACATTCAGGCGCGTCTCGCGCGGGACACGCGCGGCAGCTATGTCCGGGACTGGATCTACGGCGGTATAGACGGAACGATCACCACGTTCGCGATCGTCGCCGGGGTCGTTGGTGCCGACCTGCCAGGCACGGTCGTGCTGGTGCTCGGTCTCGCCAACCTTATCGCCGACGGCTTCGCGATGGGCGCGGGCAACTACAGTGCCACCAAGGCCGAGGTCGACGACTACGACCGCCTGATCGCCGTCGAGCGAAAGCACATCCTCCTGGAACCGGGCGGCGAGCGCGAAGAGGTCCGGCAGATCTTCGAACTCAAGGGGTTTTCTGGTAACGAACTGGAGCGGATTATCGACGTCATTACGTCCAATGAAGAGCTTTGGGCGAAAACAATGGCGGTCGAGGAGTACGGTCTGTCGCCGGCCGCGAAGTCGCCCCTCCAGGCCGGGCTCAACACCTCCGCCGCGTTTGTTCTGTGCGGACTTGTGCCGCTGATCAGCTATCTCATCGCGTACAGCCTTGGCTCGTGCATGGTCGCGACGGGCCTTGTCTTCTTCGCGATCGGCGCCGCGAAGAGCCGATGGTCGCTGGCAGGTTGGGTGAAGTCGGGGGCGGAGACGTTGTTGATAGGGATGGGTGCGGCCGGTCTCTCGTTCCTCGTCGGCTTCGGGCTCAGAGCTTTTGCCAAGGTCTCGATTTGACGCAATGCCGATGGCGAAGGCGCGGATGGATGGAATGACCCGTGGTCCGGTTTCCACCCACAACCGAAAATGATTACGCGCGATTGCGCGTTGAGCCGCCCATTACCGCGCGCCGCTACAGTCAATAGTGCTCGACGTCCCCCGCCTCGGGCCCGATCTTCGGTGGCATCGGCCGGGCGTTCCGCTCATCGCGCTCCCGCCGTCTCGTGCGCCGCTCGACATTCCGGTCCCGCCAACTGACCGCCGGCGCGGCGCCAACGCTCGGTGCCAGCTGCAACGAGACCGTGGCCGTCCGTCCCGCCGCCACCGTCGAGAGCATGCGCCACAGCACCGGCATGGCCGCCGCGGTCCCCCAGGCGGCGATCCCCGCCACCGGAATGGCGTTGATGTCCGGCACCAGGCCGGGCCGCAGATACCGCCCGCCTTCGACGATCCCCGACAGCAGCGCCGCCAGGAAGAACGCCACGCTTTGGCCGCCATCCTTGGTGGAGCGCAGCCAGATCAGGATCCCGATCGGCGCGTACATCGCCAGATGGCCCATGATGTCCTTCGCCGCCTGCGCCTTGGACACGATGTAATAATTGAACAGCGGCAGCAGCAGATGACCGCCGGGCGGTGGGCCCTCGGTGCTCCAGGTCAGCGACAGCAGCCCGTTCACCGCGAACAGCAGCACCAGGTAGACCGGCACGGCCCAGTACACGAATTCGCCGAGGTCGTAGCGGACATGGGCGGGGTCCTGGCGGGTCAGCCAGTGCATGAACCACGCCCCGAGCGCGATCCCGACGGTGCGAAACCCGACCGCCGGCAACGACGCCGCGCCGCTCATCACCATCGTCGTCGCCACGTAAACGCAAAACATTCCGAACAGGCCCATCCACGACACCACGCTGACCGAGCGTCCGACATACACGCGCCCGCGTCCCGCCAACGTCAGCAACGCACCGATCGGCGCCGTCGCCAGGATGCCGCCGAACGACAGCGCCAACCGCACGATCAGTGGCCGGCCCTCGCCGCTGAGCGCGCCGAACGTGTCCGGCAGCCGGTCCAGTTGCGCCGCGATGTCATCCGCGTTCAGCGCGAAATCCAGCGGCATCAGCATGAACAGCACCAGCAGCGCGGTGTAGACGCGCAACGCGAGGCGCAGGCTCTCCAACCGCCCAATGCCGCGCCCCACTTCCGCCAGCGGCGAGCGCATGACGCCGAACAACACGATGCCGATGACCGCGCCGACGCTTTGCGCGATCACGTAATTCAAGGTCACAGTGCGCGGCGGGAAGTACAGTTGCGTGTATTTCACCGCCAGAATGAACCCCAGGCACAACACGAACGCGCTGCCCGCCGCCATGCCCGAGATCGACCGCCGATGCGCCGGCGCGCACCAGCCCGCGACCAGAAACCCCAGCGGCACCAGCATCACCAGGTTGCCCATCCAGTCCGCCCGCTGACCGGAGTCATGCGCGACCAGTTGCATATTCAGCAACCGGTGCAACGCGTCCGAGGGCTCGATCGGCACCAGATGCACGCCCACTGGTCCGACGAACGTGCTCGCGTACGCCGTCACCAACGCATAGAGCAACGCGAGCCAGAAGCAGCGGGTACGGGACACCGGAGTATCTCAGGCCTGGCGCAGTTCGGGGAAATCCTCCTCGCGGAATTCTCCGGAGTCGCGGGTCCCGGCCGAAGCGCGGTCTTCCTCCGTGCGCCGCAGTTCGACCCGGCGGATCTTGCCCGAGATGGTCTTCGGCAGATCGGAAAACTCCAGCCGGCGGACGCGCTTGAACGGCGACAGCCGGCCCCGCATGTGCTGGAAGATCGACAGCGCGGTGGCTCGGTCCGGCGTCGCCCCCGCCACCAGCGAGACATACGCTTTCGGGATCGCCAGCCGCATGGCGTCCGGCGCCGGCACGACGGCGGCCTCGGCGACCGCGGGATGCTCGATCAGCACGCTTTCCAGCTCGAACGGGCTGATACGGTAGTCCGACGCTTTGAACACGTCGTCCGCCCGCCCGACATAGGTGATGTAGCCGTCGGCGTCCCGCGACGCGACGTCCCCGGTGCGATACACCGCGCCGCTGACGGCCGCGATCGAGCCGTCGTCCTGCTGGTAGCCGCGCATAAGCCCGGCGGGCCGCGGGTCAAGCGCGATGGCGACCTCGCCCTCTTCCGCGTCGTTTCCGTCCACATCGACCAGCCGGATGTGGTAGCCGGGCATCGGCCGCCCCATCGAGCCCGGCTTGATCGGCTGTCCCGGCGAGTTGCCGATCTGCGCCGCCGTCTCAGTCTGGCCGTAGAAGTCGCGGATCGTCAGCCCCCACGCGGCCTGGACCTGATCGATCACCTCGGGGTTCAGCGGCTCTCCGGCGGCGAGGACCTCTCGAAGACTGTGCTTCAGCGATTTCAGGTCTTCCTGGATGAACATCCGCCACACCGTGGGCGGCGCGCACAATGAGGTGACGCCATTCGCCGCCACGGTCTCCAGCATGGCTTTCGCGTTGAACCGCGGCTGGTTGGCGATGAACACGGTCGCTCCCGCGTTCCACGGCGCGAAGAAGCAGCTCCAGGCGTGCTTGGCCCATCCCGGCGAGGAAATGTTCAGATGCCTGGCCCCCGGCTGCAAGCCCAGGGCGAACATCGTCGTCAGGCAGCCGATCGGATACGACCGGTTCGAATGCAGCACGAGCTTCGGTTTCGCCGTCGTGCCGGAGGTGAAATACAGCAGCAGCGGATCGTCGGTGTTGGTTTCCGCGTCCGGCGTGAAATCCGGCGAGGCTTCCCGCAGATCGTCGAACGGGTGCCAGCCTTCGACCGGCTCGCCGACGGCGATGCGCGTCAGGTCCTTGCTGAAGCCGTCGAATTTGCCGGTTTCCGTCGATGCCGTGACGATGTGCCGCGCCCGCCCGCGTTCGAACCGGTCGGCGAGATCGACCGGCGTCAGCAACGTCGTCGCCGGAATGATCACCGCGCCGAGCTTCATCGCCGCCAGCATCGTCTCCCACAGCGGCACTACGTTGCCGAGCATCAGCAGCACCCGGTCGCCACGCTTCACCCCCAGGCCGCGCAGCCCGTTGGCGATCCGGTTCGACCGGTCCGAAAGTTCCGCGAACGTGACCCTCGCCGCGCCGTCGCCGACGATTTCCAGCGCCGGTTGGTGGGCGCTGCCGCCGCGCGCCAGTTCGGCGTCGAACCAGTCGAGCGCCCAATTGAAATTCGGCGGATCGGGCCAGCGAAAGTCACGATAAGCGGTCGCGTAATCGGTGCGATTCGCGACCAGAAAGTCCCGTGCCGCCTTGAAGTTTCCCGCCGCCATGGTCCGTTGCTCCCTGCCTCTGACGTCCCGCTGTCCCGCCCGCGATGCTGGGTGCGGGATCGACGAGCCTGTTGTAGCAGAATAGCGGCGAGGGAGGTGAAGCGAAGCCTCGCTCACGGTGGTGCTGGCTGTTTCGGGCCACCCTACCCCGCTCGCCGTCACAGCCGAGCCCTGACCCGGCCAATTCGCCCGGTAAGGGGTTTCACAACCGCTCTTCGACATGGCACGCGCCCTCTCCGTCATGGCGCGCGCTTTCTCCCTCGTGGCACGCACTCTCTCGGTCATGGCACGGCTCGACCGTGCCATCCGTTGCCGCGCGGATTTGGCTCGTTCCGACAGGCGTTGCCTGTTCATCGGACGGCGCACCGCCAAACGTAACGATCCCCGGATCGGTTCGACCACGTTCCATCCGCGTGCATCGGCGGTCGATTCCCTTTCGGCGACCGGCGCGATGCCGTTGCCTTCAGTTAAGAACGATCAACCGCCGACGCACGCCGATGCAGTGGTTGAACAACCACTGCGCCGGAGGCCGGAATCGCCGCCCTCTACCCCCGCTTCTGTCCCGCCAGCCAACGGAACACCACCGAAAAATCCTTCGTCGCGTCCCCCGCCTCCATCGCCTTCTCGTAAAACGTCAGCGCCAGCGCCGACAATGGAGTGGGTGAGCCCGTCGTCTCCGCCGCCGCCTGCGACAGCTTCACATCTTTAACCATCAGGTGCGTCATAAACCCCGGCGCGTAATCCCTGTTCGACGGCGCCGCCGGAGCCGGCCCAGGCGCTGGGCAATAATTCGACAGGGCCCAGGAGTTGGAGGTCGCGGTCGAACAAATCTCATGCAATTTGTTCCAGTCCAGCCCGAGCTTCTGAGCCAGCAAAAATCCTTCCGATACACCAACCATGTTCACGGCCAGCATCATGTTGTTGCAAATTTTCACCGCCTGACCGGCGCCTGGCCCGCCGGCATGGAAGATGTTCTTGCCCATCGCCTCCAGGATCGGTTTCCCCGCCGTGAACGCCGCTTCCGTGCCGCCGACCATGAACGTCAGCGTACCGTTCCGCGCCCCGATCGTTCCGCCCGAGACCGGCGCGTCGAGCATCGCCAGACCGGCTTCCTCCGCCGCCGCCGTCACCGCCCGAGCGCTGTCCACGTCGATCGTCGAACAATCGATCAGCAGCGGTTTGCTGGCTTTGAGCGCCTCGATCAACCCGCCCTGGTGCAGCCAGACGTCGCGCACATGCTGCCCGGCGGGGAGCATGGTGATGACGACGTCCGCGCCCCTCGCCGCTTCCGCCGCGCTGGCCGCCGTGTTGCCGCCAGCCTGGGCCAGCTCCTGGAGCGCCGCCGGAACAATGTCGTAACCGGTGACCGTGTGCCCGGCCTTGACCAGGTTGGCGGCCATCGGCGCGCCCATGTTGCCGAGACCGATGAAGCCGATGGTTGCCATGGTTAAAGTACCTCGAAGATTTCGTAGACGGGACCTTCGGGCGGGCGGCTGCCCGTCCCGACGGCGATGACGCGGTTAAGCCAGTCGTACTTCGGCGCGGCGGTTTCGAACGCGACCGCGGTGCGGAAGTAATACTCGGACGGATCGACGAATTCACCTTTGTTGACGCGTTCCATCACCGCCGCCGGTCCGTGCCGCATGCCGCGATACGTCATGCCGATCGTGGCGCCGTCGTTCGTCTGCAGCACGATCCACACATGCGGCGTGGTCGAGCCACCCGGCCGCCCGATGATCCAGTCCGCGCGCTTATGGGCAACCGCGACCGGACCATTCGACTCCACCGGGAGTCACAATAAGTCACTTTAGTGGACGTTCGCTGACATGTTCCTGTCACCGGTGATGCGTAACCTCGCGTCAGAAACGTTATTACCGAATATCAAATGGAGGCTTGTGTCGATGCGCCAGGCCGTGATTATACTTGGGATGCACCGAAGCGGCACTTCCGCGGTAGCGGGCGCGGTCACTCGTCTCGGACTGGCGGCACCCCGAACGCCGCTCGCGCCAACCCCGGACAATCCAACCGGTTTCCACGAGCCGCTTCCTCTCATCCGTCTGAACGATCTCGTTCTCAAATTCCTGGGCTGCTCCTGGAATGCCTGTCTGTCGCTCGATCCCGACATATTCGACGAAGCGGCCCAGGCGACAGCGCTGGAAACATGCACGGCGATTTTGCGAAACGAATTCGCCGGCGAACCGGCTTTCGTCGTGAAGGACCCCCAACTCTGCCTGACTTTACCGATTTGGTTGCCCGCGTTCCGCGCCCTCGACATTGCCGTGACCTTTCTTCTGATCGTTCGCCACCCGGAAGAAGTCGCGAAGTCGCTGTTCTGGCGCGATATGCTGCCTGAGGCCGAAACGGCGGCGGTGTGGTTGCATCATATGCTGGAAGCCGAGCGAATGACCCGGACCGCCCCTCGCGCGATCGTGCTCTACACTGACCTGCTGGATGACTGGCGCGGCTGCATGGCACGCGCGGGCCGCGTGGCGAACCTCGCGTGGCCGGATTCCACCGGCCTGTTTCGGGCCGATAACGGCGATGTCGCCCTTCCGTCTCTGCGGCATCATGTCGCCCCGACAGGCCATGCCAATGTCGGAATGCCGCCGCTTCGCGATCTCATCAACGAGGCGTGGCAGGCTTTTCGCCAATTGGCAGATCATCCCGCGCCGCATCTCGTGCACAAAACACTGGACGACGTGCGCTCGCGGTTCGCGACATGGCGGGGCCCCCACGCGACGTCCGGAACCACGGCGCTGCCGACAGGGAGACATCCACTACGGTCAGCTCCGGGTCCGCATGGCTGACAACAACCACGATCGTAACGCCGGAGACGCGAACTCCATACGAAACCGGCGGTTACCTGGCACGCGGGTATCCTCGCAGCCCTCAATTCGGCGAATGAATCCGATCCCGCCAATACCCCTCGATCAACTGATACGCCAGATGCACGCCGCCGACTTTCTCGTACGCCTCCGATCACTTCGCCAGAATGGGATACGCGAACGTCGAGCCGGAACCCAAAATCTCCTGCGCCGCCGCGGGAAATATCGCCGCGAGCCAAAAGACGCCAGGCAACAGAATTCGCCACATAGGCTTGTTCTCCGTTTCGGCGAATGCCGTCGCGCGATCTCAACGGCCGATGACGTTACTTCGCCGCGGTCGAATATCAAAGCGCGTTGATCGCCCGGTTGGCGGCATCCGCGACCCGGCGTAGCATCCCGGCCCCGATCACAACCCCAGGGAGTCAGCACGCATGTCCGGGACCTACCCGCTTCCCACCGGCGACCTCAAAACGCTCGGTTTCGCCAGCAAGCCGCTGGATCACCTCGACGCGCTGATCCGTTCCCACATCGACGAGGGCCGTTATCCCGGCGCGCAGATCGCTCTCGCCCGTCACGGCAAGCTGGCGCTGTTTCGCACTTATGGCGACGCCCGCACCGAGGGCGGCAAACAGCCCGCCACCAACGAAACCTTGTTCCTGCTGTTCAGCCAGACCAAAGTCCTGACATCCTCCGCTGTCTGGACCCTGGTCGAGGAAGGCAAACTCTCCTTCATGGACAAGGTCGCCGACTTCCTGCCGGAGTTCGCCGCCCGCGGCAAAGCCGACATCACGCTGGAACAGGTGATGTCCCATCGCGGCGGCTTCCCCAGCGGCGACGTCACCAAATCCACCTGGACCGACCACAAGAAAATGCGAGCGGAAGTCTGCGATTTCTCCCTCGACTGGACCCCCGGAACGAAATTGCAATATCACGCCCGCGCCGCGCATCTGACCCAGGCGATGGTGATCGAGGCCGTGACCGGCCAGGACTACCGCGACGTCATTCGCACCCGGGTCCTTGAACCGTTGGGCCTCGCCAACGACATTTTCGTGGGCGTGCCGGAAGCGCAACAATCCCGTTGCGCCGACACCTACGCCCGCGAACCGCGCGACAACTCCGCCGACTTCCGCGCGGCGGGCATGCCAAGCGGCGGCGGCTTCGCGACGGCGCGAGGCATGGCGGCGTTCTATCAGATGCTCGGCCATGGCGGGCGGCTGAACGACGTGCGCCTGTTCTCGCCGCGGCTGATTTCCTACGTCTCCCGCAACCACACCGCCGAGATGGGGGATCTGCAGATGGACGGCATTCCGATGCATCGCGGCCTCGGCCCCCACGTGCGCGGCGAGAGCGACCGTATCCGCGGCCTCGGCACCATCGGCGCCCCGGTCACCTTCGGTCATGGCGGCGCCGGAACGTCTTACTCATGGACCGATCCGACCAGCGGCGTGTCCTTCACGTATCTCACGAATTACGTGCAGGACGATCCCTGGCATTCCTCACGCCTGGACCGCGTCTCCAACCTCGTTCACGCCGCGATCGACTAAAGCCCAGTCTGGACCGAACGCGGGGAGGGGGCGTGGTTTATCCCCCTCCCACAGCATCGTTCCGTCGAGTGCCGCGCCCCACGCCGAGGCCACCCCGAGCACCCGCAACCCATCCGCCGCCCGAGCGTGCGACACGACATGGTGATGCCCATGCACGATCGTCCGCGCGCCCATCCGTCGTGCCAGCGTATCGATCACCCCACTCCCCGCCGGATGGCTGCTGGGTGCTTCATGCGTCACCAGCACATCGGCGGAAAGTTCGGACAGCGCCTCGACATCTTCCGGCCAGATCGCCGCCGTCGCCAGCGAATGCGCCAGCGCCGCCCGCTGCCCCACGCCATATCCCGGCCCGAGACCGGCGAGATCGTCCGATAGCGCGCGCCGCTGCCGCAACCGAGGCTCCGCCGGCGGCGCCCACACCCGCGGCCGAAACGTTCCCCCCAGGCCGGCGATCCGCACGCCCTCGATCTCCACCACCCGTGCGTGCAATCCCCCCGACGCCGTCAGCGGGTTCCGCTCCCGTGCCGCGAGGTTGAACCACATCTCCGGCCCGCCATCGTTGTCATGGTTGCCGTGGATCCAGTGCACCGCGATGCCGCGCGCCAGCAGCGGCGCCGCCAGTTCGTCCAGCGGAAGCTCGCACTGAATGTCGCCGAGCAGCACCGCGGCCTTTGGCGGCGAAGCCAACGCGGCGAGCCCGCGTTCGACATGATGCCAGTGCTGATGAATGTCGCCGATGAAAACGATCGTCATGCGGTTCCGTGATGGGATGGTCGGGGATATCATGCCGGGATGGTCCCCAATCGCCAAACCCTCGACGCTTACGTCGCTTTGCTGCGCAAGTGGAACGCCACCATCAACCTGGTCAGCGCCGCCGACATGCCGCTGCTCTGGCCGCGCCACATCGAGGACAGCCTGCAACTCGGCACCATCGCCGGACCGCTGCCGCCCCGTGCCATCGATCTGGGTTCCGGCGCCGGCTTTCCCGGCCTGATCCTGGCGATCGCTTACGGCATCGAAGTCCATCTTGTTGAGCAGGATCAACGCAAGGCTGCCTTCCTGCGCGAGGCCATCATGGTTACCCGCGCCCCCGCGCATGTCCATGCGACCAAGATCGAACGCGCGAAAGTCGCTCCCGCGCCGCTGGTCGTCAGTCGCGCTTTGGCAACGTTGCCAATATTGCTCGGTTGGGCGCATCCGCTGCTGACCGAGGACGGGTTTTGCCTGTTCCCGAAGTCCAACGCCGCCGAAGGGGAAATCACGCAGGCGGAACGTCATTGGTCCATGCGCATCGATCGGTTACCCAGTCGCACCGATCCAAACGGCGTCATCCTGCGCGTCCGGGACCTGCGTCCCAAAGCCTGATTTGGCGATGCCGCGCGGTGTTTGTAGACTGAAGCGGCCGTGACCGATGAGGGACCGATGAACGACTCCGTGACGCCGCAGACCCTGCTCGATGATTTGCAAAACCAGGCCACGCGCTACGAAACCCCGTGCGGCGACGGCAGAATGGTCTGGCACATGTGGGACAGGTCGAACGGCCGCGCGCCGGTGGTCGTGCTGTTCCATGGCGGCGCCGGCTCCTGGCGTCACTGGGTGCGCAACATTCCCGTGCTGGCCGAGACATATCGCGTTCTGGTCCCCGATCTCCCCGGCCTCGGCGAGTCCGACTTTCCCCCCGACGGCGACAACGCCGAGCCGGTCGCGCGCATCGTCGCCGACGGCATCGACCACATCATCGGCGTCAGCACGAGCTTCGACGTTGTCGGCTTTTCCTTCGGCGGCACCATGGCCGCCTGCGTCGGTGCCCTGCGCGGCAAACGCGTGCGATCCGTAACGATCATCGGTTCGTCCGGCGTGGGATCGCTGGGATCGTCGGTCAGGCTGGAGAAAGTCCGCCACCTGGAGGGCCAGGAGCGGCGCGACACGCATCGGGTCAACCTCAATCGGCTGATGATCGCCGATCCGGCGAAAATCGATGATCTGGCCATCGCCATTCAGGATTGGAACACCGTCCGCTCGCGCCTGAAAACGCCGGCGATTTCGCGCAGCGGAGCGATTCTGACCGCGATCGACAATTTGCAATCGCCGTTGAATGGCATGTGGGGCGAACTCGATGCGCCAGCGAATCCAAAAGGCCCCGAGCGCGTCGCCACCCTGAAAGCCCGCAAGCCCGAGGCCGACATCCGACTGATCCCGAAGACCGGCCATTGGGCCGCATACGAATCACCCGAAATCGTCAATCCGACGCTGCTGGAAATGCTGGCGCGCACAAGACCGGCTGGAGTTTGAACCGATGATCGACGCAAGCGAGATCGCCACCGGTCCGGGCACGACGATGGGCAACGCCGGACCAGGAATGCTCGATGGCGTCAGGGTGATCGAGATCGCGGATGAAAGGGCGGAATATACCGGCCTGCTGATGGCCGGCCTCGGCGCGGACGTCATCAAGATCGAACCGCCCGAGGGCAACGCGACCCGCCGCATCGGACCGTATCTCGACGATCAACCCGGTCCGGATCGCTCCTTGTTCTTTTGGCACTACAATCGTAACAAAAAATCCGTCGTGCTGGATTTGCGGGAAAACACTGGCCAGGAGCGATTGTTAAAACTGTTGGAAGGCGCCGACGTGCTGCTGGATTCCAGTTGCGGCGCGCTGCAAGCCGCTCTGGGCCTGGATCGAGCGGCGCTGGAAAAGCGCTTTCCCAAACTTGTGATCGCGCGCATGACGCCGTTCGGCGACGACGGTCCCTGGAAGGATTTCCACGGCTCCGACCTGATCCATCTCGCGCTTGGCGGGATCATGATGAACTGTGGTTACGATCCCGATCCGAACCTGGAATACGACACCCCGCCGATCGCGCCGCAGGCCTGGCACGCGTATCATATCGCCGGAGAGCAACTCGCCACTGGCGTCATCGCTGCCCTGATCAACCGCCATCGCACCGGGCTCGGCCAGGACGTTTCGGTAGCGATCCATGAGGCGGTATCGAAAAACCCCGAGCTGGATATCATGCATTGGGTGATGCGCCGCGTACCGCTGTGGCGCCTGACCAGCCGCCACGCGCTGGAAACGCCGAACGCGTCGCCCAGTATCGTGCACACCAAGGACGGCCGCTGGTTCATTTCGCACGGCATGGGCGCGCGCGATCTGAAGAACCTCGTCCCGCTGCTTGAGAAGTACCAAATGCAGGCGGATTTGCAGCCACCCGGCCCGGACGTCGATCTGAAGGCGCGCGCGGTGCCCGGCTCGACCGCCTCCGACGAAGCCCGCGCCCACATGCTGGATGTCGTGCAGCGCTTCGTCCGTGCCTGGACCTATGCCGACATGCCCTGGCTGGAGGCGCAGAACGCCGGCCTGCTCTGGGCGCCACTTCGAAAACCGCACGAAAACGCGTTGGACGAGCACTGGCTGCAACGCCGCAGTTTTGCCGATGTTTATCACCCGGAACATGGTCGATCGTTCCGCTATCCGACCAGCAAGTGGCTGGCCACCGCGACCAGTTGGAAAGTCGGCCGCCGCGCGCCGCTGGTGGGTGAGGACACCGAAACGATCCTCAGCGAAATACCGCGCCGTCCGTTCGTTCCCGCGCAACCGAAACCGTACGATCGTCCGGTGACCAGCGCACTGCACGGCAAGCCGTTTCCGTTGCAAGGCGTAAAAATTCTGGATTTCGCGTGGTTCCTGGCTTCGGCCGGCGGGACGCGGTTTCTCGCCGCGATGGGGGCGGAAAGTTACAAGGTCGAATGGAAGGACAATCCGGATACGCGCCTCGCCGCGATGGCCCCGATCGGCGGCCGTGCCGCCCGGGACGCCGCGACCGGACCACTGAAGGGCGTGACCGACCTCAACATGGGCGGTCAGTTCAACAACAAGAACGCCGGCAAGCGCGGCATTTCTCTGAATATCCGGCATCCGAAAGGCTTGCAAATCGCCAAGGACCTGGTGCGGATTTGCGATGTCGTGGCCGAGGGATTCTCGCCCGGCGTTCTGCAGCGCCTCGGCCTCGGTTATGACGTGATGAAGAGCATCCGTCCCGACATCATCTACATCCAGCAATCCGGCATGGGCGCGCACGGCAAGTACGGCCGGATGCGCACCGTCGGTCCCGTCGCCGCGGCCTTCGGCGGCCAGGCCGACATGTCCGGCCTGCCGGAGCCGGCGATGCCGGTCGGCTGGGGATATTCCTACCTCGACTGGATGGGGGCGTATGGTTACGCGCTGGCTCTGTTGGGCGCGCTCTATCACCGGGAGAAAACCGGCGAGGGCCAATGGATCGATGCGTCCCAGTGTGAATCAGGACTTTTCCTGACCGGNNGATCGCTGGGTCGCCATCGCCTGTTTCACCGAGCCGCAATGGATGACCGTCGCGAAACTGGCCGGCATCGACGACCGCCGCTTCGCCACGCTTGAAACCCGCGTGGCGCATCAGGATGCCTTGGACGCCGCCGTCGGCGCGTGGACCGCGACGCGAACGGCCGAGGACGTCATGGCGACCTTGCAAAACGCTGGCGTTCCCGCGGGTGTGTGCCAGAACGCGGAAGACCGTTGTGATAACGATCCGCAATTGCGGCACCTGAAATGGCTGACCGAGGTCACCGGCACCAAGATCGGCACCTGGCCGGTGTACGAACTGCCGATGAAATTTTCCCGCACGCCGGCTTATATCGGCGGCCCGATCAATCGCGGCGCACCTGGCTACGGTGAGGACAATGAGTGGCTGTTGACCTCGATGCTTGGCTTGTCGAAGTCGGACGTGGAGAAACTCGCCGAAGAAGGCGTGATCTAACTCACCGGCCCAGGCGGCCAAAGAGTCTGTTTCAACACCCGGGCCATCACGTCGATCGCCTGGTCGGCGGCGCGGATCATGCGTCCCATGCCGATGAATCCGTGAATTTGATCGGAGTGGTGCAGGTGCACCACTCGCACGCCCTCCCGTTCCAGGCGGCGCGCGTATTCGATCCCTTCATCGCGCAACGGATCGTGCGCGCAGGTCAGCACCAACGCCGGTGCCATCCCCGCGACGCTGGCCACGCGGGCGGGCGAGGCGCGCCAGTCCGTTTCATGTCCTTTCGCGTAATGATCGATGAACCACTTCATCGTCGCCGAGGTCAGCGGCACGCCCGGCCCGATCGTCTTTGACGACACCGTTGTCATCATCATGTCGGTGGCGGGATAAACCAGCAACTGGAACGCCACCTTCGGCAACGCCCCGTCGCGCGACATCAGCGCCATCACCGCCGCCAGGTTGCCGCCCGCGGAATCGCCTCCTACCGCGATCCGATCCGGATCGATACCCAGTTCGGCGGCGTGCTCGAAGACGTACTTCGTTGCTTCGAAGCTATCGTTCACCGCGGCGGGGAACACGTGCTCCGGCGCCATCCGGTAATCGACCGAAACGACCCGGCAGCGCACCGCGTTGGCGAACCGTCGGCACGCGACGTCGTGCGAGTCCAGATCGCCCAACAACCAGCCGCCGCCGTGATACCAGACCAGTGCGGGCAGCACGTCGGAGGCGTCCGTTCCCACTGGCCGGTACAAGCGAATCCCAATCGGTCCCAACGGCCCGGCGACCGTCGCGTCGCGCGATTCCGCGACGTCCTCGGGCGGCAATTGCAGGATGCGGCGGCTGGCCGAATACGCCTCCCGCGCTTCCGCCGGCGTCAACGTCTCGAATGGTGGCCGGCCCGCCAGCCGGATCATGTCGAGGACCGCCTTGGTATCCGGATCGATCGCCATGCGCGCCTCCTACGCCGTGAATTCCAGGATCGCGCGCGCGACCTCTTCGGGTTTGTCCAGTTCGGCCAGATGTCCCGCGCCGGGAATGATCTTCGTCGTTGTCTTCCCGGAAATGCCGCGCGCGAAAATCTCCGCGTAGCCGCGCGGCATGATACGGTCGTTCTCGCCCCACAACAACAGCGTCGGCGCCTGGATCAGCCGCAGCCGCTTCTCGATCCGTGTATTGCCCAGTGGCCAGAAGATGCGGGCGGCGGCTTCGGCGGCGCGGGTTTGCTCGATCGGCCATTCGATCGAGTTGGCGCCTTCGGGCATCGCTTTCATCGCCTTCCAGATCTCGGGATCGGCGCACATCAGGCCGGGCACCTGATCGCCGCGTTGCGCCCAGGGATCGGTGGGTGGATCTTTTTCGTCGAACAGGCCGAAGGGCGCGATGACGGCGACGCGACGGACCATCGTCGGCCACAGCGCCGCGACCTCCAGCACCATCGAGGCTCCGACCGAACTGCCCGCCAGATCTGCGCCCGAAAGTTCGGATTTCTCCAATATTTCCCGGATTGCCAGCATCCAGTCCAGGTGCGAATCAAGCACCGTGTGGCCGCGATCGCCGCCGGGGAAACCAGGCAACGACGGCACGATCAGCGTGCGAGATTTCGCCAGTTCGTCCAGCACCGGCATCCAGCGCGGCAGCCCGCCGAACCCCGCCAGAAAGCCGAGTTTCGGACCCGAGCCCACGCGCCAGACGCGGGTGGAAAAGCCGTTGACGTCGATGGTCAACGTCTGAGGTTCGCTCACTGTGTAAACTCCGTTATTCGGCGGCGAGGCGCGGTTGGAACGCGGCGATCTCAGCCCGCTCGTTGGCTTGCATCGGCTTCGGCCACCAGCGATCGTCCCAGCCGGCGTGCAGATCCTTCAGTTTAGGCATCACTTGTTCCGCGAAGAGCTTCGTATTGTAGCGAGTCAGGTCCTTGCTCATGTTGCCGTATTGCAACAACAGCATCAGGTGTCCGACATTCAGGTTGACCGCGACCTCACGAAGCTGTTCCGCGACTTCGTCGGGCGAGCCGATGATCACGTACCCGTTATCGACGATCTTATCCATTTCGCGCGCGACGGAGGCGAACCGTTCGCCGGTCGATTTGCCGCGCACGTTGGAGTCAGCGGCCTTTTTCACCTGACTTTCGATCCCCGCGCGCTGGCTGCCTTCGCTGGTATAACCCGGCGGCGTCGCCCATTTCGGATCGACGTGCAGGCAACGGCCGTAGAAATACTCCGCTGCCTCGGCGTAAAGTTCGAACGCGTGCTGGCGGCTTTCGCCAACGCCGATGAATTGCAGGAACCCGGCCTGATAGGGATTGCGCTGCTTGCCCAACCGGTCCATTTCGGCCCAGAAACCATCCATCGTCGCGCGTCCGGCCTTATAACCGTAGTACGACAGATAACAGTAAACGTAATCCATCTCGGCGCACCAATGCCATGTCTCGACCGAGCCCCCGCCGGGCACCCAGATCGGCGGATGCGGAGTTTGCACCGGCCGCGGCCAGATGTTCACGTAACGCTGCTGATTGAACCGTCCGTTGAACGCAAACGTGTCCTTCTCGGTCCAGGCGCGCACCACCAGATCGTGCGCCTCCATGTAACGCTGACGCAGCTGACTCGGGTTCGTGCCGTAAGCGTAACACGTGTCCATCGGCGTGCCGACCGGGAACCCCGCGATGAGGCGCCCGCCGGAGATCACGTCGATCATGGCGAACTCCTCCGCCACGCGGGTCGGCGGATTATACAGCGCCAACGAATTGCCCATCACGCAGATCGCCGTGTCGCGGGTCCGCCGCGACAACGCCGAGGCGATTAAATTCGGTGACGGCATCAGGCCGTATCCGTTCGAGTGATGCTCGTTCACGCAGATCGCGTCGAAACCCACTTCGGCGGCGTATTCCAGTTCGTCCATGAAATCGTTATACATGTGATGCGCGCGTTTCGGATCGAACAGCGACGAGTGGATATCGACCCACACCGACGGGTTCGCCTCCCGAAAGTCCTCGGGCAATTCCGTATATGGCATCAGGTGAAACCACATCAGCTTCATAAGCCGCGTCTCCATCCGTGGAAAATACTACCGGCGAGTATTGCGGCGACCCCAAGGGTATGTCAATCGAGGCAAATCCGTTGCACCATGGCGCGGAATCAGGGAGCAGGCGGATGGACGACGCGGCGATGACGGGTCTGGGAACCTCCGGCGCGGAGTGCCTCGCCCGGGCGCGCGCGCTGATCCCGTTGTTGCAGTCCGCCGCGGCGCGCATCGACGCGGCGTACGAGCTGCCGAAAGACGTATTGGATGGCATGCACGACGCCGGCATGTTCCGGCTGCTGCTGTCGCGCGCTTATGGCGGCTTCGAACTGAAACCCTCGGACTACGTGCGCTGCGTGGAGGCGATCGCGATCGGCGACGCGTCCGCCGCGTGGTGCATGAACCAGGGATCGGGCTGCTCGATGACGGCGGCCTACATGGCGCCGGAGATTTCCCACGAAATCTGGGGCGGCAAACGCGACGTGCTGGCCTGGGGGCAGGGGCCTGGCGCCAAAGCGATCCGCGCCGAAGGCGGCTGGCGCTGCACCGGTACCTGGAGTTTTGCCTCCGGCTCCCGCCACGCCACCTGGCTCGGCGCCATGAGCCCGTGTTTCAACGCCGACGGCTCGCCCGTGCTGCATCCGGACGGCCGGCCGTGGGAGCGGACGATGCTGTTCCGCCGCGAAAAGGCGAAGATCGACGACGTCTGGCAGGTGCTCGGCCTGCGCGGCACCGGCAGCGACAATTACACGATCCAGGATTTGTTCGTGGACGACGCCCACTCGGTGACCCGCGAGTCACCGGCGGAACGGCGGGAAACCGGCACGCTCTACCGCTTTCAGGCGATGCAGCTTTATGCGTCGGGGTTCGCGTGCGTCGGTCTGGGCACCGCGCGGGCCGCGCTGGACGCGTTCATCGCGTTGGCCAAGGGGAAAAGTCAGGCCTGGAGCAGCGACCGCCTGCGAGACAATCATGCGGTGCAACACGTGATCGGCCATGCCGACGCGGCGCTGAAAGCCGCCAAAGCCGGGCTGCTGGCCGTCCTGGACGAGCTATGGGACGAGGTCGGCCGCACCGGCGCGTTGACCGTCGAGAACCGGGTCGCGGTGCGCGCGGCCGCCACTTTCGCCATCCACACCGCCCGCGACGTCGTGCATGCGGTCTATCACGAGGCCGGCTCCACCGCGATTTTCGACAATCAGCCGTTCGAGCGCCGGTTGCGCGACATGAACAGCGTGTCGCAGCAGCTTCAGGGGCGGCGGACCCATTTCGAGACGGTTGGCCTGTATCTGCTGGGTGGGGAGCCGAACCTGCGCTGGCTGTGATTTTTCGTGACCCACAATGGGCGGTTGCGCGTGTGTGCCGGCCGTCTGTGAAAAATAAATGTGGTTTTTCAAATGGTTAATGGAAATTTGAAAAAAACGTCTGAGGCGTCGTAATCGCGTTGACACACCAGGGGCCGGCGCCTACAAGGCGCCTCCCGCGACGAACCCCAGGGTTTGCAGCGGTCCGGGTTTTCCCGGCGTTCTTTGACAAGTGCATAATCTAT
>PLSZ01000492.1 GCA_003164305.1 Acetobacteraceae bacterium | reverse complement strand
ACGCCCGACGAGTCGCCGTGCATCGCCCGCACGATCGGCGTCTCGACCACGTCGCTGAACACGTAGCGTTTCAGCAACGGCGGAATTTCGGGATAAAGATGCGCCATGTTCGACAACCCGCCGCCGAGCACGATGACGTCGGGATCGAGCAAATTCACCACTTGCGCCAGTCCGCGCGCCAGCCGGCCGGCATGCCGGGCCAACGCCTCGCGCGCTTTGGTTTCGCCGGCGGCGGCTCGGGCGGGAAGGCCGGACGCGTCGTGCGCCCCTTCGCCATCGCAATCGCGCGCCAGCGAGGGGCCCGCGACCCAGGTCTCCAGGCAGCCATGCTTGCCGCAGAAGCAGGCGGGACCGGGCAATTCCTCCGGCCGAGGCCACGGCAGCGGATTGTGCCCCCACTCGCCGGCGACGCGATTAGGGCCTTGGATCACGCGGCCGTGGACGACGATGCCGCCCCCGCAACCGGTGCCCAGAATGACGCCGAACACGACGGGGTGGTTGGCGCCGGCGCCGTCGGCGGCCTCGCTGAGGGCGAAGCAGTTGGCGTCGTTCTCGACCCGCACCTCACGATCCAGCGCGCGGCTGATGTCGCGATCGAACGTGTGCCCGTTCAGCGCGATCGAGTTGGCGTTCTTCACCAACCCCGTCGCCGGGCTGATCACCCCGGGAATGCCGATGCCGACCGATGCGGTGACACCGACCTTCGCCTCGGCCGCGCGCACCAGCGCGGCGATGCAAGCCAATG
Source organism: Acetobacteraceae bacterium (assembly GCA_003164305.1). The sequence goes on along the minus strand of PLSZ01000492.1, from coordinate 7,288 downwards.
TCGCGTCGTAGCCGGGCGGCGTCGCCATTCTCTCCCGCAACAATTCGGCGCCATCGGGCCCGAGCAGCACGATCTCGATCTTGGTGCCGCCCAGGTCGATGCCGATGCGGTAGTTGGACATGGCGTACGAACCCTCCGGCTGTGGCGCGGGTGAAAGACGGGGCGTTGAAGGGCTGGGCGGAGGCCTGAACGAAGAGTTGCCCGATCGGACGAGTCTGGTCCAGTTTCACCGCATGGCGCCAGCATCTTTTCTCGCGAAACCCTCGCCGTTCCCCGGGCCATGAGCGGCTCCGCCGGCAGTCCGCTGTTCGCGACCGTCTGCAACACGGTTGGCGAGGCCAGCGCTTACGCGTTGTGGTTCACCCACGGCGGCCGGCAATTCGTCGCCGATCTGTCGGGCCATCTGGACGGCGCCGGCGGCCTGACCGGCATCGCGTATCACGACGGACGGCTTTACCTCGCGGTGCAGTCGCACGCGGCGCGCATCCTGGTGCTGGACATGACCCTCAATGTGATCGAGACGATCACGCATGAGGGCTTCAACGACCTGCATTCGCTGCATGTCGTGGGCGACACGCTGCTGATCGTTTCCGCGCGCACCGGCACGTTGTTCCGGCGCGACCTGAAAACCGGGGAAACGGTGGCGCATATTCGTTTCGATCCCCGCGCCTGGGTGTGCGACGTGCTATGCGTTCCGGATGATATTTGGTTGTGCTGTCACAATCTCTCGCATTTAGATCCGAACGCGAACGGCGGCGGCATTTTCAGCGTGAAGGAACGGCGAGCGGTGCTGGACGGCCTCTCCGGCCCGCATTCGCTGATCCCGTATCGCGACCGTTATGTCATCCTGGACAGCGCCAACGCGCGGCTGCTGCTCTTTCAGCCCGGCGGCGAGACCCGGACCGTTCAGTTGCAAGGCTTCCTGCGCGGCGCGCTGGTATCGGGAGACGACTCGCTGCTGGTCGCCGGCGGCCCCGACCGCACGATCTCCCGCAAGAATCCGGAAGGCGACGGTGCGCGTGGATTGCGCCAGGTGCTGGACGAACGGCTGCGGATTTTCGAGGTGAAGCAAGGCGCGCCGGCGCGGGTCATCCTGCCGGAATGCCCAGGATTTGAGATCTACGACCTGTTCGCGATCCCGGCGGCGGCGGGGTTCCGGCCGGCGGCGGAGCGGATCATCCCGGCGGAGCAGGGACTGTTCGCGCGGTACTTCTATACCTCGCTGATCACCGCGCATGTCCGTGTCGGCTGACTCCTCCTACGTGGCACCGATAACCGTTCCTTAACCTGTCTCCGTCATCGTGCCGGCGCCAACGTTGAGGGTCTCCATGCCGCCGATTCTGGATCCAGACCACGCCGGCTCGTGGAACCCTCGCTTCCTGACGGTTCGATTGCCCAGGACGCATCATCGTCCCTCCAATGGGCCGGCGCTTGCTCGGCTGATCCGCGGGACATGATCAAGATGGTCCGGCCCGATTTGGCCGTGTGCGAGCAGGAGCCGATCCATACTCCCGGCGCGATCCAACCGCACGGCGCGCTGCTGGCGGCTTTGACCGGCACCATGCGGGTCACGCATGCCAGCGCCAACCTGTCCGCGATCCTGGGGCGATCGGCGGAGTCGGTGCTCGGGCAGTCGCTGGAGCGGGCTATTGGCGAGCCGGCATGCCGCTCGATTCTGGACGGGAGGTCCTCCGCCGACGCCGCGCCCGGTCTGGTCCACTTGCTGCCCGGGGTGGACGGCGGCCTCCTCGGTTTGCGAGCCCATCGATCCGGCCGCCATGTCTGTATCGATATTGAGCCGATCCCATCCGTGGCTGGGCAAGGAGCGCCGGTCATCCTGGCACAGGCGGTGCTGGAAACGTTTCGCAACGCAACCACGCGCGACGAACTATGCGCGCTCGCCGTGCGCGGATTGCGGGCACTCACCGGTTACGATCGCGTGATGGCCTACCGCTTTCATGACGACGGCCACGGCGAGGTGATCGCCGAGGACGTTGACAACCGGTTGAAACCGTTTCTTGGCCTGCATTATCCCGCGAGCGATGTCCCGCCACAGGCGAGGCGCCTGTACGCGCGGCAAAGTGTCGGCGCGATCGCGGACGCCAACTATGTGCCCGTGCCCTTGCTCATTGATACCCCGGAGGACGGCGCGGTGCCGCTGGACCTCACGCACAGCGCCCTGCGCAGCGCGTCGCCGGTGCATCGGGAATACATGCGCAACATGCACACAGCGGCGAGCCTGACCATCGGCCTCGGAGGCGGATCCCGGCCTAATGGAGGGTCACACGAGGGACGGCCAGCCGAAGGACGGGCGCACCCCGCCACAAGCGACGGCGATCTTTGGGGCATGTTCGTCTGCCATCACGCGACGCCGCGGATCGCGGGCCCGGACGTGCGCGCGGTCGCCGGTATGATCGGTCAGGTCGTTTCGTTGCTGCTCGCCAGTCTCGGCGAGGCCGAGGTCTACGCCGAGAAACTCGCCCGGAATGCCACGCTGCGCGGGCTCGTGGCACGCCTCGCGGACAGCGCGCCGTTGCCGGAGATCCTGGCCGGGGCGGCGCCGGAGTTGCTGCGGCTGGTCTACGCGACCGGGGCCCTGCTGCGCCTCGATGGGACAACGGTCTTTCTGGGCCGCACGCCACCGGCACAAGCCGCCGAGCGTGCCCTGACCGTGGTGGGTTCCGCCGCGGCCGGACACATGGTGGCGGTCGATGACCTGGGCGTGCGCCATCCCGAACTCGCCGAGAGCTCCGACGCGGGCGCGCTGCTGATGCCACTGACGCCGGACACCGGTGACGCGATCCTGTGGTTCCGGCCGGAGCTGGCGCGCACCGTGACCTGGGGCGGCGATCCCGCCGGCCATGCCACCGTCGATCCGGCAACCGGCCGGCTGTCCCCGCGGGCCTCCTTCACCGCCTGGAAAGAAACCGTGACCGGGCGTTCGGCGCCGTGGACCGAGGCCGATCTGGAACTCGCCGGCGCGTTGCGTGGCGCGATCGAGACGGCGATAGCCCAGAGAAACAAAGCCGAACTCGCGCAACTCCGCTACTACGACTCGCTCACCGGCCTGCCGAACCGGAGCCTGTTGCGGGAAAGGCTCGAGGAGGCCGCGACGGACCCGCGGGCGGACGCGACCCTGCTGTTTCTGGATCTCGACCGTTTCAAAATGGTGAACGACACGATGGGGCACGCCGCCGGCGACGCGCTGCTGGTGGAGGTCGCGCGCCGGTTGACCGAAGCCGCCGGACCCGAACAACTGACCGCGCGACTGGGCGGCGACGAATTCGTGGTGCTGTGCCACGGCCTGGAACAGAGCGCGATCGCCACGCTTGGCGAAACCATACGCTCGGCGCTGGAAGCCCCGTTCGAAATCCTGGGCCGGACCTGCCACATCTCCGCCAGCATCGGGATCGCTTCCGCCAGTCGCGCCGGCGACCTTGACCTGGTCCGCGCCGCGGACATGGCGATGTACGCGGCGAAGCAGCGTGGCGGCAACGCCGGCGTGACGTTCGAAGCAGCGCTGTTCGACCACGCGGCCCAGCAGTTCGAGTTCGATCATGAGTTGCGCGAGGCGCTGCGTGGCGGCGATCAGCTCTCGCTGTTGTATCAACCGATCTTCGCGGTCGCGTCAGGATCGACCCGTTTGATTGGGTTCGAGGCACTGTCGCGCTGGCGGCATCCCCGTCACGGCTGGATGTCGCCGGCTCAATTCCTGCCGATGGCCGAGAAGTCGGGACTTATTCTGCCTCTCGGCGACTGGGCGTTGGCGACAGCCTTGCGCGAGGCCCGCGCGCTGGGATCGATCGTCCCCCGGGATAGCACATCAGGTCAGAGCGCGCCGTTATGGATGACGGTCAACGTTTCATTCAGGCAACTCTCACAGCCCGGTTTTCACTCCGGTCTCACGGGGTTGCTCGAAGCGGAGGGGATACCGCCCTCGGCGCTGTGCCTGGAAGTGGCCGAGGACATCCTCGCCGACACCGCCGCCACCGCGGTCCTCGCCGGTCTCCGCGTACTGGGCGTGCGGGTGGCGAGCGACGATTTCGGGATCGGCCATGCGTCGCTGTCGTTTCTTCGCCGTTTGCCGCTGGATTGCATCAAGCTCGATCGCGACTTCCTTGAAGAGATCGGCGGCGACGCGCGGGGCGCGGAGTTCGCCGCGGCGGTGGTCGGTTTGGCTCACGCCGCCGGGAAGCCGGTCGTTTTCGAGAGAATCGAGACCCAGGCGCAGTACGACATGGTGCTGGCGTCGGGGGCTGACATGGCCCAGGGATTTTTCTTCGCGCCCCCCCTTTCCGCGAACGCCGCGGAAGCGTTTGTCGCGACACGGCGCCGAAGCGTGGAGCATCCCTCGACATTTCGGCTGCCGGGATAGCGCCCTCACCGTCTTCGCCCGCCAGCCATGCCCGCTACGCTGGTCAGTTACCGCCTGAGCGGAGCGGCATCCTCCATCCCTCGTCATGGTTCGGCTTGACCGAACCGTCAGCACGAGCACACCGGTGAGAGCGATTTTGGGGCACCGATGGTCCGGTCGAGGTGCAACCGGCCACGTTGGTCGCCCACAATGCGAACTGCTGGATTGCCTCAGCCGCCCTTGCCCAAAATCGGGGTGGTCGCCACAATACGGGCATGAGCGAAACCTTGCTCGACGTCAAAGGCATGAACTGCCCATTGCCGGTGCTCCGCGCCAATCGGTCCCTCCGGTCGATGGCGCCGGGGGAGCGTTTGCGCGTGCTGGCCACCGACCGCGCCGCGATCGCCGACTTCAAAGCGTTCTGCCAGGAAACCGGCCACGCGCTGATCGCCATGAGCGAAGAGGCCGGCGTGCTGAGCTTCGTCATCCGCCGCCGCCCCGATCCGGTGTCAGACAATCCACCGGTCTCCGGCGAGAAGCCAACCCCGAAGGATCCCTGACGTGGCCACCGCGCTGATCACTCACGCCGCCTGTCTGGAGCACGACCCCGGCCCGTATCACCCGGAAAGCCCCGATCGGCTGCGCGCCGTGCTGACCGCGCTCGACGCGCCGGAGTTCGCCAGCCTGGCGCGGGAAGAAGCGCCGCGGGCGACGCATGAGCAACTGCTCCTTGTGCATCCGGCGCGAATCGTCGATGCCATCCTGGCGATTCGGCCCGAGGAAGGCGACACGATGAACATCGACGCCGATACCGCCATGAGCGCCGGCAGCGCCGAAGCGGCGTTGCGCGCGGCCGGCGCCGGGGTGCACGGCGTCGATCTCGTCATGCGCGGCGCCGTCAGCAATGCCTTCGCCGCCGTGCGTCCGCCGGGCCATCACGCGGAGCCGTCGCGGCCGATGGGCTTTTGCCTGTTCAACAACGCCGGAATCGCCGCTCAGCATGCGCGGATCGCGCATGGGATGAAGCGCGTGGCGGTGCTGGATTTCGACGTGCATCACGGCAATGGCACGCAGTCGCTGTTCGCCCAGATCCCCGAACTGTTCTACGGCTCCACCCACCAGAGCCCATTCTATCCCGGCACTGGCGACGTTTGGGAACGTGGCATCGCCAACAACATCATGAACGTCCCATTGCGCGCGCGTGACGGGTCCGACGCGTTCCGCAACGCATGGGCCGGCACGATCATCCCGGCGCTGGAGGCTTTCGCCCCCGATTTCCTGGTCATTTCCGCCGGATTCGATGCCCATCGGGAGGATCCGCTGGCGCAAATCCGCCTGGAAAACGACGACTTCGCCTGGATTACCGACGCGCTGCTGGCGGTCGCGCGCAAACACAGCGAGGGCCGGGTGGTGTCGATGCTGGAGGGCGGCTACGACCTGGAATCGCTCGCCGCCGCCGCCGCGATCCATGTGCGCGGCCTGATGAACGCGTAGGGGAACTGGAAATGTCCGAGACCAAACCGCCAGATGTGAGCGCGATGTCGTTCGAGGACGCTCTGGCCGAGCTGGAGCAGATCGTCCGCGGCCTGGAAGGCGGGCAGCAGAAACTGGAGGACGCCATCACCTGCTACGAACGCGGCGCCGCGTTGCGCAAGCATTGTGAGACCAAGCTGGCGGAGGCCGAGGCACGGGTGGCCGCCATTGTCCGCACCGCCGACGGCGGCGTGACCACGCGTCCCCTGGAATGACGCACCGGCCCCGCGCATGAGCAAAATTCATACGCCCGGTAAGCCGCGCGTAACGTGGCACCGGTTATGACAAGTCTTCTGTTCCCCTTGAACTTTCCTGGCCGGGCCCGCCATCGGACCCGGCCAATTTTTTTGGCCGTTTGGCAGTGAAGCAGCGAGCCGATCAGATGCTGGTGGCGCGCGGCCTGGTCGATAGCCGGACCCGGGCCCAGGCGTTGATCATGGCGGGAAAGGTGTTCGTGGGCGATCGGGCGGTGGCGAAGGCGGGCGATCTGCTGCCGGAGAACGCCGCTTTGTCGGTGCGCGGCCAGGATCATCCGTGGGTCTCACGCGGTGGATTGAAGCTGGATCACGCTCTGAGCCATTTCGGCCTGTCGCCGGAGGGGCGGGTTTGCCTGGACGTTGGGGCGTCCACCGGCGGCTTCACCGACGTGCTGCTGGCGCATGGCGCGGCGAAGGTGCACGCGGTGGATGTCGGCCATGGGCAACTGGCGTGGAAGCTACGCAACGATCCGCGCGTGGTGGTGCACGAGAAGACAAACGCGCGACATCTGACAGACGTCGTGGTCGCCAATCCGATCCAGGTTCTGGTGTGCGACGCGAGCTTCATCGGCTTATCGACGATCTTGCCCGCATGTCTCGCTCTTTGCACGCCTGGCGCCTGGGCTGTCGCATTGATCAAACCGCAGTTCGAGGCCGGGCCCGGCGCCGTCGGCGCGAAGGGCGTCGTGCGCGATCCGGAGGTGCATCGCGCGGTGTGTACCCGGGTCGAGGCCTGGTGGCGCGGCCTGCCCGGCTGGACCGTGCTGGGGATCGAGGAAAGCCCGATCACGGGGCCCGAGGGGAACAAGGAGTTTTTGATCGCCGCCCTCCTTGAATAGGTTCCATGGGCAAATACCACCGACCTGGCAGGCGATCGCGACGGCAATGAATAATACCGACCGCCCGAACGATTGACCCATCGCCGCATGCCGAAACGTCATCCCCGGACTCGACCCGAGGATGACGGCTGATGCGAGAGTCAGTCATTCCGACGATTCGTATCATACCAGGCGTCCGAAACCTTGACTCTTCCGGGGGCTGGGCATTGGTCCGTGAGTTCGATGGCTCCAAGGCCGCTCTCTTCGGCCAGTGGAGCATCCAATGGGCAAACCGCTCTGCATAATACCAGCCGTCCTAACCATTG
>PLSZ01000504.1 GCA_003164305.1 Acetobacteraceae bacterium | reverse complement strand
TCACCACCGAAGTCTGCGTCAACACAACCGTGCGCGAGGCCAACGACCGCGGCTACGACTGCTTCGTGCCGTCCGATTGCGTTGGGTCCTATTTTCCGGAGTTCCAGGAGATGGGCCTGAAGATGATCAAAGCCCAGGGTGGAATTTTTGGCTGGGTTGGGAACAGTGAGGACGTGATCGCCGCACTGAAACAATAACACATCAGAACAAGGAACAGCGGGATGAGTGCTACCATGCTGAGCAAACCCAAATTCTGGGTCCCTGGCGACTGGAACGCATTGTTTGGCTTTGGTACCAACATCCTGGTCAATGTGCTGGTGCTGACGGGACTCTTGCGTTTCGTGCTGAAGATGCCGGACGCGCTGGTGTTCGGACGCATCCTTCCCGCTCTTGGGCTGATGTTGTGCCTGAGCACGGGATACTACGCGTTTCTCGCCTGGAAACTGGCGAAGGAAACCGGCCGCGACGATGTCTGCGCGTTGCCCTCCGGCATCAGCGTGCCGCACATGTTCGTCGTGACCTTCGTGGTGATGCTGCCGATTGAAATCGCGACGAAAGACCCCGTGCAGGCCTGGGAAGCTGGTCTGACATGGGTGTTCGTGCAGAGTTTCGTGTTGATGGCCGGCGGCTTCATCGGGCCCTATATCCGCAAGATCACTCCGCGGGCAGCGTTGCTCGGGTCGCTGGCGGGTATCTCGCTGACCTTCATTTCCATGAGCCCGGCGGCGCAGGTGTTCACGACACCGGTCATCGGCGTGGTGTGCTTCGCGGTCATCCTGGCGAACTGGTTCGGCGGGGTGAAATACTTCGGCGGCGTGCCGGGAGGTCTGGTGGCGATCGCCGTCGGCACGGCGATCGCCTGGGGATCGAACCTTCTCGGACTGGGCTACGGCGATCTGACATTGGCCAAACTCGCTGGTTCCATCTCTAACTTCGGGTTTTCGTTTCCGATCCCGGCGGTCGAGCACACGTTCGGCGGCTTCAAGTACCTCGGCGTGATCCTGGTGACCGCGATCCCGTTCGGCATTTATGATTTGATCGAGGCGCTCGACAATGTCGAGAGTGCCGCGGCCGCCGGCGATTCGTTCCCAACCACGCGCGTCCTGACCGCCGACGGCGTCATCAGCCTCATTGGTTGTCTGTTGGGCAATCCATTCATCAACGCGGTGTATATCGGCCATCCCGGCTGGAAGGCGATGGGTGGTCGCATCGGCTATTCCGCCGTTACCGGCATCATCATTCTGGTGCTGACCTGGTTCGGGATTATCGCGGTGATGATGGCGGTCATTCCGGTCGTCGCGATCCTGCCGATCCTGCTCTACATCGGCATGTTGATCGGTTCGCAGGCGTTCCAGGAATCGCCGCATCGCCACGCCCCGGCGATCGTGCTCGCTCTGCTGCCGCAGATCGCGGCCTGGGGCAAAGTGCAAATCGACAACGCGCTTGGCGCCGCCGGGACAAACGCGGCAACGGTGGGTCACGCGAAACTCGCGCAGGTCGGGGTGCTGTATCAGGGGTTGGAGACGTTGGGCGGCGGTGCGACCCTGGCCGGCATCATCCTTGGTGCGATCACGGTCTTTATCATCGATCGTGAGTTCGACAAGGCGGCGGCATTCGCCCTCGCCGGAACGGTCTTTACCTTCTTCGGCTTCATCCACGGCGAGGCGATCGGGATCGGATCAATGCCGACCGTCGCCGTCGCTTATCTGGCTGTGGCCGGGATCCTGTTCTTCCTGTCGAAATACGCCGAGTTCCATCCACTGCCGGCGGAGATGCACGCCGCGCAGGAAGCCGACTAACTACGAGAACGTCCGGCGCGGTTGGTGGCAACCGTGCCGGACGCTTTTTTTCTCAGCCACCACCGCCGAAGTACGAATACCTCGGCATCGCGCTCAGCGCGGCTTTATCCCCTTCCATCATCGCTTTCTCAGTCATGAAATGAACATGGCTCAGCGGCACCTTGATCATTTTCTCTCCGACGCCCAGAAAGCCGCCGACGGAAAGCACCGCGGTGACCTCTCCGCCGGCCGCCGGCAGCAAGATGTCGTCCAGGACACCGATCTTCTCGTTGCGCTCATTGTAAACCGCCATGCCGATCATTTTGCTCGAGCGCATGTTGTGATCGCCGGTCATGTAAGTTGACGATGGCGGGGTGAGCGACTGCGCCATGACCGGCGCCGCCAGGGCAAACGCCAGCAGCGAAACGGCAAGGGTGGATCGAAGGTTTTTCATGTGACTCTCCAGGTTCCGTTGGGAAGCCCCACGCCTTTCGTGGGGTGCCTGAAGGTCAGTCTGAACAGTGCCGCGATTGTTACGCGGTCTGTTATGACAATTCGTCCACCTGCTTAACTGCCGCGGTAGGTGGAGTATCCGTATGGGGAAAGCAGCAGTGGAATATGATAATGCACCGCCGGGTCGGTGACGCGGAAGCGAATGGGGATCAGGTCGTAAAATCCGGCGTCCGCGGCGCCGGCTTTCTCCCGCCACGCGCCAACATTAAAGACGATCTCATAGGATCCCGGAACCAGCGTGGCTCCCTCCAGCAACGGCGCATCGCAACGGCCGTCGTCGTTGGTGTGCCAGGCGCCAAGCTGGGTGCGAACGACGTTACCGATCCGGAACAGCGACAGCGGCAACCCTACCGCCGGCCGTCCGAGAGCCGTGTCCAGCGCATGCACCGTCAGGCGTCCGGTCGCCGAATCACTTGCCATGGATCAGGTCGTCGAGACGGAAATGCGCGATCTTCGCGACTTCGGCGAGTGAGGCCGCCATTTCCTGCTCCGGTGAGTTTTGAATCCTTGAGGTCAGCGCGGCCAAAATCGCGGTCCGGTCGCGTTGACCCCGAACCGCGATGATGAACGGAAAGCCGAACCGCGTGCGATAGGCGGCGTTTAGCCTGTCGAACGCCGCCGCCTCATCGGCCGCCAGGCGGTCCAGCCCCATGCCGCCTTGCTCGGACGACGACGCTTGCGTCAAGGGACCCGGGCGAGCGAGTTCCGGATGCGCCCGCAACAATGTCAACTGCCGCTCGGCGCCGGAGTTCGCTACGACCGAAACCATCGTCGCGTGCAACGCGGGCACCGACGCGAAGGGACGGCCCGCGTAGGCGGCGCGCGCGACCCAGGGGGAATGTTCGAAGATGCCGCCAAAACGGGCGACAAACGCATCCACGCCGAGCGTGTTGACCGTGTCCAGGTCGATGCTCAATTCGTCCTCGAACCCGCTGTGATCCAGGAACCAAGCGCGGCCCGCTCGGCTTCCGTGATCTCGGTGAGATTGTTCAATGGCATCGTATGAGTCTTCACCGCCTGGGCATAAATCTGCTTGGAATATTGCAGAATCTGCGCGGGCGTGTCGAACATCACACCCTTCGGAGGCTCCGAAAACGCAGGGAACTTCGGATGCGCCGAATGACAGATGTGGCAGCGTTGATCGACGATGATCCGCACTTCGGTGAAGCTGACAGGTTTTTCCGCGGTGGTTGTCGGCGGGCTGTAACTGTCGATCAACGTAATCAGCGCCGCGAGCATCACCGGCACCGCTGCGGCCGGCCACAACCGCCAATCCGGTTTGGCGCCCGTGTGCATCGTGTTGAAATAGTGCCGCACCAGGAAGCTCGCGATGAAGATGCTCGCCAGGATCAGCCAGTTCCACTTCGTCTGATAGGTGAACGAATAGTGATTGCTGAGCATGACGAACACGACCGGCAACGTCAGGTAGTTGTTGTGAACCGAGCGCTGCTTCGCCTGATATCCCCAGATCGCGTCGGGCTCGCGGCCTGCGATCAACGCATCGACGGTCTTCTTCTGGTTTGGAATGATGATGAACAGCACGTTGCCGGCCATGATCGTTCCGACCAGAGCGCCGACCTGCAGAAACGCGCCGCGGCCACTGAACACATGGCAAAATCCATAGGTGATCAGCACCAGCAACGCGAAGCCGCAACTCGCCAGCCGCGCGGTGTCCTTGCCGATCCAGGAGCGGCACAGTTGATCGTAGCCGATCCAGCCAAGTACCAAAGAGCCAAGCGCCAGCGGCACCGCGTCCAAAGGCTCGATATTCGAGACGGCGGCGTCGAGCAGATAGACAGTTGGGTTGGCGTAATACGTCGTCACCAGCAGCGCGAAGCCGAAAATCCAGGTGGAATACGCTTCCCACTTGAACCAATGCAGATGCGATGGGAGGAACTCCGGCGCGACCACGTATTTCTGGATCTGATAGAATCCGCCGCCATGCACCTGCCAGGTGTCGCCGCTGACCCGCGGATCGAGCCTGGGATTTGGCCGTAAGCTTGCGTCGAGCGCGATGAAATAAAATGAGGAACCGATCCAGGCAATCGCGGCCACCACATGGGTCCAGCGCAACAGAAGGCTGACCCAGTCGAGTAACACGCCCCAGTCGAGTGCCCTATAAATGTCCATGAACTCAGGCCCGGCCCGTTTGATTGATGCTTAACGCGTGACGCCCTGCTCCCGCGAGGGGACCAGGGCGATCACGATACACTGACCTCCGAACGATATCAGAAGTGCATTTCGATGCCGAACTCCGGCGCGACCTCTTCCGATCCCGATGTTTTGGTATGGTCGTTGCCGAACTTGTTTTCCCACAGTTCGACCTGGAAATACACGTCGGGCTTATGTGGCTTGTTGAACAGCATCGTGCCAACGTCCAGGCTTACTCTGGGAACCGCCAGAACTTCCGTCACGGTCTGACCGCCGAAGCCGGTCTTCCCCTTCGGCAGCACGATGTTCATGAAACCTTTGAAGTCCAGCGGAATCCCAACGAGTCCTTTAAGGCTGTAGAACCAGACGAACTCGAACTCCGGCGTCGCATGGAAACTGATCGGGCCACCTGGCACGGTGCAGGCACTGGCGCAAAACCCGTTGTTGTTCCATTCCTTCGACACATGGATGCCGATATTCAGGAAGCCGGCGGGCAGGCCGATGTTGAAGTTCGGGCCGGCGACGAGCAGCTTCTTGTCCGGCGCGAACTGCGTGTCTTCCGCTTCGGCGTCACCGCCGAATTCGAAATTAATCGCGGTGAACGGGCCGAACTTGGTATTGATCCCAAAAATCTTATCGGGGCTCAATTGAGCACGATACACGGCGTAGAACTCCGTCGAACCACCGCCCGAATTACCGTTGCCGATGGCGTACGCGGGCTCATTGGCGTTGGAGAACAGCGCATCGACGTTGAAGAAGTTCGTGCCGTAGTCCCAAACATCGAAATGCCCGACGTTCACGATAATCTTGTTCACGTCGCGAGCCGCCACCGAAGGGGCGCCGGGATTGGAGATGCTCCAGCCATCGCGGACGCCGACCGATGTGTCGCTGAAGCCCTGCGCGTGCGCCTGCCCCGCGATAAGCCCCAAGGCCGCCGCGGCCGCCATCAAAATTCGCTTCATGATCCTGTCTGTCCTTTGTTCTCGTTAACCCGTCGGTTTCTTTCCGGAACGATTCGGCCCGGCCGCGTCATTCCATGAGGAAACCGCCCCCATGACGTCTTGGTTCGAGAACATCCCCTCCATCGCCGCCATATGCCGGCGGTCTCTTCATCGACGCGAAGCAATTGACATGCCACGGGCAGGGGAACCGTGTCTTAGGGAGCGCAATGTGACATTTATGCACTGCCCCGCCATGAACGGCCTCGCGGGTCGGGAAAACCGCGCGCGACCGGACTTTCGCGATGGATGCAGCCTCCGCTCCGATTTCAATCACGGCACCAACCCACCGCCCACCATATTGGCATGCCGTTTAGTGCCGTTCAGAACGTAGCCGACCAGAGATCAATCTGTAATCAATTGGCTAGAAATGGGTCATATTTGTTACAACTCCCTTCTGCCAACGGCGCGGAGGCCTCCCGCGCACCGGTTGGCATATGGCTTGCGTGGCGTTCGCGGGGTCCACGCCGGCACGAACACCCGTCCGTGTCGGTCATTCATCGTGCCGCGCCGCTAAGAGCCGCGCCAAAAAGGAGAATACCGCATGCATCGGCATCCCGTCGTATCACGTCGCACCGTATTGGGCGGACTTGGCGCCGCCGCGGCCACGGGCCTGGCAGTGCAGCCAGCCCAGGCGAAGGACCTCGTGATCGGCTTTATCTATGTCGGGCCGAAAGACGATTACGGCTACAACCAGGCGCATGCCGAAGCCGCCGCGATGCTGAAGAAAATGCCGGGCGTGAAAATCGTCGAGGAGGAGAAAGTTCCAGAAACCGACGATGTCTCCAAGACGATGGAGAGCATGATCAAGCTGGACGGCGCGACTCTGCTGTTCCCGACCAGCTTCGGTTATTTCGACCCGTACATGTTGAAGATGGCCGTTAAATATAAGGATATTCAGTTCCGCCATTGCGGCGGGCTGTGGACAAACAAGGATCCGATGAATACCGGGTCGTATTTCGGCTATATCGGGATGGGGCAGTATCTTAATGGCATCGCCGCCGCCTATGCGACGAAATCGAAGAAACTCGGCTTCATCGCCGCCAAGCCGATCCCGCAGGTGCTGATCAACGTCAACAGTTTCGCCCTCGGTGCCAGATCGGTCGATCCGTCCATCACCACCACCGTGATCTTCACCGGCGAGTGGTCGATGCCGGTCAAGGAAGCCGAGGCCGCGAACAGCCTCATCGACCAGGGGAGCGACGTGCTGACCTGCCATGTCGATAGCCCCAAGGTGATCATGGAGACCGCCGAGCGACGCGGCATATTCGTCTGCGGCTATCACGTCGATCAGGCGAAGCTGGCGCCGAAGGGCTATCTGACAGGCGCCGAATGGAACTGGATCACCGTTTATAAGCAGTTCCTCGCCGATGAGCAGGGCGGCAAGCCGTTGCCGAACTTCGTGCGCGGCGGACTGAAGGAGGGCTTCATCAAGATGTCGCCATACGGGCCCGGACTTAACGCGGCGGGCCGCAAGAACGTCGATTCCGTGAAGGCGGAAATCATGAAGGGCGGTTTCGCGGTGTTCAAAGGCCCAATGAAGGACAACAAGGGCAACGTCGTGATCCCCGCCGGCAAGTCGTTCCCGGAAACCGCGGTGGAGTTGGAGTCGCAGAACTATCTGGTCGAGGGCGTGAACGGCGCGCTCGCCTAAGGCCGCATCATGAGCGAGGCCACCGCCATCGCCGCCACGCCCGCCGTTCGGACGGCTGGCGGCGACCAGAGCTACAAGTGGCGCCATTTGCTGGAGGCGCTGCTGGCCCCGTTGATCGCTTTGATGGCGGCGGTGGCGTTGTTCTCGATCTTTCTGCTGACCTTGGGGCAGTCGCCGGCCGACTTCCTCGATCTGGTCTGGCGCGGTGCGTTCGGCAGTTGGTTCTCGTTGCAGAACACGTTGCAACGCGCCGCGCCTCTGCTACTAACGGCCTTGTGCGTCGCGCTGCCCGGTCAACTCGGTCTCGTCATCATTGGTGGCGAGGCCGCGGTTGTCCTCGGCGGCCTGGCGGCGACCGTCGCGGCGCTGCCGCTGATCCACACCAATCCGTTGCTGGTATGGACCGTCATGGCGATCGCCGGCGCCGCGATGGGTGGGGCGTGGATCGGCCTCACCGGCTACCTGCGCGCCCGGCTCGGCGTGAATGAGACAATCGCCAGCCTGGTGCTGGCTTATATCGGCATGGCGATCTTCAACCACCTGGTCGAGGGCATCTTCCGCGATCCCGCCAGCCTCAACAAACCCTCCACTTACGGCATCGGCGACGACAACATGCTGGGCACGGTGCCCTGGCTGGACGTGCATCCGGGCATACCGGTGGGAGTCCTCGCCTGCGTGTTGTGTTGGGTGCTGATCTACCGGACCGGCATCGGGTTCGCCGGCCGCGTCACCGGCGGCAACATCCGCGCCGCGCAATTGCAGGGCTTGCCGGTCGCTCGGCTGATCATCATGGCGTCGGCTCTGGGCGGCGCCTGCGCGGGCCTCGCGGGCACCATCGAGGTCGCCGCGGAACTTGGCCGCGCCAATGCGTCTCTGGCCGCCGGCTATGGCTACACCGGCATCCTCATCGCCTTCCTCGCCCGCTTCAATCCACTGGCGATCATGCCCATGGCGGTGCTTCTGGGCGGTCTGGGCGCGGCCGGTGGCCTGTTGCAGCGGCGCATGGGCCTGCCCGACGCCACGGTGCAGGTGCTGCAAGGCATGATCTTCGTTTCGATCCTGGCCAGCGACACGCTGTATGGCCGCATTCGCTGGTTCCAGCCGCGCGGGGACACCTGATGGCCGACCTGGGGCCTCTGGGGACCGTCGCCGGCGCGATGATGGCCGGAAGCCTGCGGGTCAGCACCCCCTTCCTCTTCGTTTCCCTGGGCGAGTGCCTGACGGAGAAATCCGGCCGCATCAACCTGGGCAATGAGGGCGTGTTGGTACTGGGCGCGATGGTTGGCTACGCCACGTCGTACGAGACCGGCAATCCCTGGATCGGCGTCCTCGCCGCCGCCGCCTCGGGCGTGCTGTTGGGCGGATTGCACGGCGCCGTGTGTTCGTTGGCCCGCGTCAACGACGTGGCGATGGGCATCGCGATCATGCTGGCCGGCACCGGCATCGCGTTCTTTTTCGGCAAGCCTTACGTGCAGCCCAGTGCGCCGTTGTTGCCGGGCATTCCGCTGGCGTGGTGGTCGGACTCTCCGCAACTGCGCAACGCCTTGCTGGTCAGTCCGCTGTTCTTCCTTGGTATCGCGGCGGCATTCGCGATGCACTGGTTCTTCCGAGCCACCCGCATGGGATTGCGCATCCGCATCGTCGGCGACAGCCAGGACGCGGCATTGGCTCTGGGTTTGCCGATCGACCGCACGCGCTTCCTGGCCACCGCGTTCGGCAGCGGCCTCGCCGGCATCGGCGGAGCCTTCCTGTCGCTGTATTATCCCGGAAGTTGGAACGAAGGCCTGTCCTCCGGCCAGGGATTGATGGCGGTGGCGCTGGTGGTGTTCGCGCGTTGGAATCCGATCAATTGCGTCTACGCCTCGTTGCTGTTCGGCGCGGCGGGAGCACTCGGGCCATCGCTGCAAACCGTCGGCGTCACCTGGGGTTATTATCTGTTCTACGCCGCGCCCTACGTCGTCACATTGATCGTGCTGATCATCAGCGCCCGCGGCGGCGGTTCCCTACGCGGCATGCCTGGGCAACTTTCGATCGGGAGGTGACCATGACAATTTTGAGCATCGATGCCGATCCGTATCCATGGCCGTTCGACGGATCGCTGGCGCCGGAGACGACTGCTCTGATCGTCATCGACATGCAGACCGATTTCTGCGGCGTCGGAGGCTACGTCGATAAGATGGGCTATGACCTGTCGCTGACCCGCGCGCCGATCGAGCCGATCTCTCGCGTCCTGGCCACGCTGCGCCCGCTTGGCTACACCATCATCCATACAAGGGAAGGTCATCGTCCCGACCTGTCCGACCTGCCCGAGAACAAGCGTTGGCGGTCTCGCCGCATTGGCGCGGGCATCGGCGATCCGGGTCCGTGCGGCCGCATCCTGACGCGCGGCGAGCCGGGGTGGGAGATCATTCCGGAACTGGCTCCGTTGCCGGGGGAGATCGTCATCGACAAGCCAGGCAAAGGCAGTTTCTACGCCACGGATCTGGAACTGGTGCTACGCACGCGTGGCATCCGCAACATCCTGCTCAGTGGCATCACCACCGACGTTTGCGTCCACACGACGATGCGCGACGCCAACGATCGCGGATACGAGTGCCTGTTGCTGGCGGATTGCTGCGGCGCCACCGATGCCGGCAATCACGCGGCCGCGTTGCACATGATCAAAATGCAAGGCGGTGTGTTCGGCGCGGTCGGCACCAGCGAGATGCTGATCTCGGCGCTGACATGAGCGAAACCCTTGTTGAGACGCATGCCATCGGCGTCGAAGCCATTGGCGTCGGCAAGCATTTCGGTCCGTTCCACGCGTTGACCGACGTCTCGATGAAAGTGCTTCCCGCGACGGTGCACGGATTGCTAGGCGAAAACGGCGCCGGCAAATCCACTTTGGTCAAGTGCCTTTTGGGCTACTACCGCGCCGACACCGGATCGTTCCTGGTCGATAACCGGGAGGCCGCGATTGAACGCCCAGCGGACGCGGATGCGTTGGGGCTGGGGATGGTGTACCAGCATTTCACGCTGGTTCCGTCGATGACNNTGCACGCCGAGGTCGGCACCCTGGCCGCCGGAGAGCGGCAAAAGACCGAGATCATCAAACAGCTTTATCTGAAACGACGCTTCCTGGTGCTGGACGAGCCGACCTCGGTTCTGACCCCGCAAGAGGCCGACGAGATGCTGGGGCTGGTGCGCGATCTGGCGCATTCCGGCCAACTGACGATCGTCATCATCACGCACAAGTTGAAAGAGGTCGCGAAATTCGTCGATGAGGTCACGGTACTGCGTCGCGGCCATTTCGCCGGGGCCGGCGCGGTGCGCGATCTGGGGCCGGAAGACCTGACCGCGATGATGATCGGGGAGCCGCACGCGCCCGCCGACCCGGAACGCCTCGGCGATCCGTCCGAGGAAGTGCGCCTGTCCGTGCGAGGCCTGCGCACCGCCGAGGAAGGCGGCCGCGTTGGTCTGTCGATCGACGAGATGACCGTGCACGCCAGGGAAATCGTCGGAATCGCCGGCGTGTCCGGCAATGGCCAGAAGGATCTGGTCGAAGTGCTCGGAGGTCAGCGCCCAATCGAGTCGGGCTCGGTTGAGGTCGATGGCGCACCTTATGACGCCGGCCGATTGGAATCGCAGGCGCACGATGTGCGGGTGCTGCCAGAAGAGCCGTTGCGCAATGGTTGCGTTCCCAGCATGAGCGTGGTGGACAATCTGGCGCTGCGCAATTTCGATCGTGGCGAGGGCGGCAAGACGCGGCGTTGGCTCGATCGCGCCGGCATGGCCGCGCGCGCGCAAACCATGATCAAGGCGTACGGCATTCGCGCCCCGTCGCCCGAGGTGCCGATCGGTGTGTTATCCGGCGGCAATGTGCAACGTTGTGTGCTGGCGCGCGAACTGGACGGCGTGGTCCGGTTGCTGATCGTCGCCAATCCGTGCTTTGGCCTCGACGTGAAGGCGGTCGCGGAAACGCGCGCCCGCATCATGGCCGCGCGCAACGCCGGAACCGCGGTGCTGCTGATTTCAGAAGACCTCGATGAGATCCTGGAACTCGCCGACCGGATCGTGGTGATGCATGGCGGCAAGGTCGCGCATGAAAGCGCCGCGGCCGGTGCCGATCCGCAGGAGATCGGGCGCCACATGCTGGGACATAGCTGACGGCGTCAGCCCTTTTCCGTCCGTTCGTAGACACCTTTGAAGACGGCGGTCGCTTTCTGTAATTCCGCGTGGGGATCGGCGCCCCCGAGCATGTTCGCCAACGCCGCTCCATACACGTCGCGAAACTCATTGACGGCGACGATATCCGGCATCGCGGGCCAGGCGATATCCCGGGACGCGGTCACGGCGTCCAGCCATTCCGCCTCCGCCACGTTGCGTGGCGGGATCGCTTTGGCCGCCGCGAACGCCGAGCTTCGCGCCGGAGCGCCGGCGCCGCTGATGAACTGACGTGCCTGCATGGTTTTGCCGGTCGCCCATTGCAGGAACAGCCACGCGGCGGTCTTGCGCGGACTGCCCGGCACGATGCCAAGCCCGTCGCCGAAGGTTGGCGCGCGCCGGATCGTGGGACCGGCGGGGAACACCGCGTAGCCGACATTGTCCGCGATGCGCGACACCGCCGGGTCGTTGACTTTGGTCGCGATCGTCGATGTATCCAGATAGATCGCCGCGCGTCCCAGCATGAAGTTCGTCTGGCATTCGTACCAGTTGTAACCAACCACGCCGGGCGGTCCATAATCGCGATCCAACGCCTGATACAACGACGCGGCATCGACCGAGGCGGCGCCATCGGTGAGCAACGTGCCATCCGCGCCCACCGGATCGACGCCATGGCCCATCAGAAAGCCGGTCCACATCGGCGTGTTGGCGTTCTTCATGCCGCGACCGACGAAACCGCTGACGCCGTTCTTCGGATCGTGCAACGCCTTCGCGGCGGCCAGCAACGACGGGAAATCGGTCGGGCAACCGATGCCTTTGGCGCGGAACATCGCTTTGTTCCACATCAGGATGTTGTAGNNCATGGCGGTCGAACATCGAAAGCCACACCGCCGCCTTGTAGCCGAAGGTGATCGGCAGCGTATCGATCCGGCCATCCGCCTGCGTCGCGGCTGCGACCGATGGCGCGGGGAAATCGGCCCAATCGAAATCCGGCGCCGTTACCGACGCGTCTTCCATCAAAGGCCGCAGATCCAACAGCCATTTGCCTCGTCCAAACAGGCGTTTCTGCGAGGTGTACGCCAGATAACAAATGTCGAAACTCGGGTGACCCGAGGTGAATTCGATCACCAGTTTTTGCCGGTATTGCTGCTCGGGCGCGACGTCCCATGCCACGTCGATGCCAGTCAGCTCACGGAATTCCGCCGCGTGGCTCTGTAGATGTTCGACGTCGGCGGAGCGTTGCCAGACGATTTCCAGGTGTTGGCCGGCGCATTGGCGCCAGTCGAAGCCGCTGCTGGCCGCGGCGCGGACCGGATCGAAGGCGGAGCCGGCGACAGTCGCCAGGGCCGCGCCGAGCAGTTCCCTCCGTCTCGGCCGGGCTGGTCGCGAAACAGGCACCCCCGCGTCGATGGTCACAGTCATTCTGGCGTTTCCTCTGATCGTTGGAGGCAACGCTAAACCTCACGCGGCGTGGCGTCACGCCAGCCTTGTCACGCGGGACGACCGCGGCTGGCCGCGAGGAAGCGCGGCCAGCCCGCCGGTCGCGTACTTAAGAAGGCGCGCCCTGGATCACGTCGCCGAACAGCACCCAACTTTTGCCGTTCCACTTCTCCAACTGCATCGCGCGCACCGGGTGATGATTGGTCAGGCTGGTGTTCACTTTCAAGCCCGGCAGTAAAACCGGAATCTCCAGATCGCGCAGATCGTTCGCCTGCTTCATGATGTTCTCGCGCGAGAAATCACCATTGCACTGCTGCAACACCTTCAAAATGGTTTTGCTGAAGCCGTAGGCAACGACATAGTTGTTGTCGGATTGATCCGCGCCCGGCATGTATTTGTTCATGAACGCGCGCCACTCGTTCATTCCCGGATCGTTAGCCCAGGTTGGGTCGGAGGGATCCTTGACGAAGGCGCCGCTGATGATGCCGATGCCGTTTTCCGCTCCGGCGGGAATCATCACGGCGCCAACGGAAATCGATACATTCGACATGAAGAACAGCGACGGAGACCACGCCAGATCATGCACCTTGCGGATTGCCTGGGCCGACATCTTCGGCAGCGCCGCGACCATCAGAACGTCGGCGCCTGAGGCCTTCAGCGAAGTCAATTGACTGTCGGCGGTCGGATCGGTCGCCTCATAGGTGGCGGTGACGACCATCTTATCGAATTTATCGCCGAGCACGTCTTTGAAGCCGAGGAAGTAATCCTTCCCGAAGTCGTCATTCTGATAGAGCATCGCGATCTTCGCGTCGGGTTTCTCCTTCAATATGTATTTCGCGTAAATCTGCGCTTCGGTCCGGTAACTCGGCTGCCAACCGATTGTCCACGGATAGTCTTTATAGTCGCCCCATTTATCGGCACCGGTCGCCAGAAACAAATGCGGCACGTGCTTCTGGTTCATGTAGCGAACGATCGCGCTGTTGGTGGGCGTGCCGAGCGTCGCGAACAGGAAGGCGACGTTGTCTTCCTCGACCAAACGCCGCGCCTGCTCCAGTGTTTTCGGCGGGCTGTAGGTGTCGTCGAGGGAGATGTAGTTGATCTTGTGACCGGCGACGCCGCCTTGCTCGTTCACCATGCCGAAGAAGGCTGCTTCCAGCTTCCCGAGGACGCCATAGGTCGAGGCGGGGCCGCTGTACGGACTGGTATTGCCGATCTTTATCTCGGTCGCGGTGACGCCCGGTGTGTCTGCCGCGCGGGGCGTGCCGATGGTCAGTAAGACAGTCAGCGCGGCAAGCGGCAACGTGAGACGTTTCATTCGTATCCTCCCTGTTTTATTATTGGCCGTTGTCGTACAGGTTTGACCCGTTCGGGCCTGTCGGTCAACGCGCCGGGTCCCTGGCGCCACGGGTGGGACTCGACACCGGGCCGCGGCGACGCAAAGAGGCGATCCAGAGGGGCAACCCAAAGGGAATGACCGCCAGTTTCGCGTTCAAACCGGAAAAGGTGGACGGGCCGGGACGTCGATCACCACCGGTCCGGGGTCCCAATGATCAACATTGGAACGATTGAAGGAACGGCGGCGCGCCTGGTGCTGACCGGCCGTGGGAACGTCGGGATCGCATTACCAGGCAGGTCGCCGCGCTATTCCGCATCGAGATGTGACGCCCGGATAGCGGCGACCACGCGCCAATCCTCCTCAGCCTCGACGAAATAATCGAACAGATCAGGCTGCACCAACACGCCGATCGCGTCGGCCAGGCGGTCCGCGCGGGAGGGGCTCAGTTCATGGGGCTCGATCAGGACGGGGTCATCATGGGAGTCAGGCAAAACGTTCCGGACGACCGGCAGCATGTCCGGCTGGATGTAGAAGTCCTTGCTGAGCAGCCCGGTTTCCCGGGCATACCCACGCAAATGCCAACTCATGGTCATGGCTCGATCCTCCTGCCGGGCTCGGCGAGTTTCAGGTTGCCGCCCCGAACGTGGTCGAATTCGCCAAGGTGCCAGCCGCGCGCGCCATACATCTCGACCGCGCCCACGTGGCTGTCCCATTCGAGGAGAATGCCGTCATCGCCCTTCCATCGGATTCGGCCGCCGGCGGGCCTGATCCGGACCGCGCCCGGAAAGGCCGGTAAGAAGTTGGGGGCCGGACAGCAGGGTTGATCCCTTTGGTGCCGGATGGTCGCTGGTGGGGTAAACGTTTTCATAACGCGGCGATCCTGCCGCAAAATGATTTATGAACCGTTAACGGTCGGGTTTCTCGGTGAAATTCTTGCTCCGGCTCGCGCCTCCGTGGCGTTTGCCCGGCAGCGCGAAGGCATGGATTGTTGAGCCTTTGGCGGCTGGCGCGGGCGCTTCGCGACCAGTCGCGCTCAGGCGTCCTGGCGGGCTGATAACGCGTCCGGGTGTTCGGCGAGGCAAGGCCTGGCTTCAGCACATCCCGGATTCAGCATATAAAGGCGGCCTAACAATTAATTCATTTACAAACGTCTTTCGTCCGGATATCTTTCTTCGAGGATAAGGTGGTTTATATCTGAATTGGTCAGTTTGTCTCGTATTTTGAAGCGTGCTTCGCTAATTTGGTGGGGTTCGAAGATCATGGCGTGTTTCTGGGTGTCGGCGGTTCGGTCTCGGCCTCTCGGCCAGGGTCTCCATCCAGGATGCGCGCGAATTGATCGATATGGACCTTTGGCGGGCCAGTACAAGACACGACTGTGCTCAGGTTCAATCCGGCGTGTTCCGGCCACCTGGCTGGTAGACGCGAAAAGCATTGAGGACTGTGACCCGCTATGAACATTCTCGCATCAAACAAATCATGCGCCGCGATCGCGGGAGACATCACGGGGTCCGCGGCCGCGGCAGGCTTCGGATCAAACTGGCGCGAGCGGGCGGTCTTGACCGCCGACGCTCCACGGGCATCCCGCCGAGACGTGGCGACGCACGCGCTTCGCGTTTCCGCGTTGGCCCTGGGGATCACGGTTTCACTGAGCACCGCTCACGCCAGCCCACTGATACCCAATCTCCCGTTCGGCTATGATTATTATACCAGCGTGGACGAACCCGCGGCAGCGGGAGCGCTCAATGGATCCGTGCCCAACAGCGACCCCGGCCAAGGGGGTCTTTGTCCTGAAATAGGCTCTGGGACCCCTGTGACTGGTTGTGGCGTCAGTGGAGCACCGGGGCCGGCTCTGATCGGCGGCCTGATCCCGATCATTCCATACCAGCTAACTGGTGGCGATTCGAATTACCAGTTGAGTTTTGAGGTGACTGATAACGGCCCCCACAACCACACTTACGAGGTCACGCTCGACGGCACCTTCCTGGGGATCGCCAATCTCGCGGACGGTTATACGGTTTACGACACGCTTAGCGACGGCCTGAGCCCGGGCGAGTATTATCTGGGTATCACGGACCAATTTTTCGCGAACAACAATCCAAGCGGCTACAACTACAAGGACGACTATGTTTCGATCTCGGTCACCGAAGCCGATGTCCCTGAGCCCGGATCTCTCGCGGTCGTCGCGACCGGCCTCGGCCTTCTCGGCCTGCTGCGCCGCTATCGCGCCGGAGTCTGATCGCCCCGGGCTGCCGTCGGACGGACCTTCGCCGGCTTCTTGGGCTGGCCTGGCGCCTTCAGTGACGTCGGTGGGGTTGGCTTCGTAACGACAGGCGAAGCGGGCGACGGGATAGGCTCGGCCGGCGCTCCGTCCACGAGGCCCATCGTCGTCCTCATCCGTTCGGGAAGGTCGCCGCGGCTGCGAAACGGGGCCAGAACAACCTTCGCGGCAGCCGTCTGGCCAGAAAGCATCAACGACAGAGCCAAATCGTTCGCGGCTTCGGTGTCACCCGGAGCGCGTGTGAGCGCCTCACGATACAGTTGTTGGGCTTCGGCGTGACGATTCAGCATGTCTAACGCCACACCCTCATTAACGCGCGCGGTATCGTCCTCGGGACGAGCCTTCAAAACCTGCGCCAGCGTGTTGACCGCGTCGCCCGGCAATCCGTTCATGATTTGCATCGAGCCAAGAGTGCGACGCACGTCCTGGTCACCCGGCGACCGCCGGAGAACACCCTGAAGCACCGAAATCCCGTCCGCTGGCGCTCCCGCCCGCGCCAATCCCTGGGCGGCCCGAAGCTGCATCGTCCGGTCCCCTTCGGTCTCGGCCGCGGCGGCGGCATACATCTCCTTCGCCATCACCATGTTGCCCGAGGCCTCAGCCGCGCGTGCAATGTCGAAACGCTGTTCCGGGCTGATCTTTCCGGACTTTTGGGGACTGCCACCACCACCACCGCAGGCACTCAGGAGGCAACATACCAACGCGAGGCGAGCCGCGTTGGTCCAGGTCTGGTCAAACGTCATGCGTGTCCCTTGCCTCGGTGGTCAGGTCCCTCGGGAACGGCGCTGGAGTCATTGGCGACTCAGCGAACCCTTGAGGCGGCGCGCGTCTTTCCCTGGACATCGAGTATATCGCGGTTTGATGCCGCGCCATACGCGACCCGAACGGAAACCTGAGGGGCCTGTTTCGCCGGCCGCCAGCCGTCAGGGCAATCTGTGCCCCGCGGCGGTTTGCGCGACGGCGTGCAGCGTGTCCGTCAGCTTCATCATCGCCGGGCCGGCCAGAACGATGAACATCGACGGCATGATGAACAGGATCAAGGGCATGATCAGCAACACCGGTAGCCTCGCGGCCTTGGTTTCCAGCGCGAGGATCCGATCGCGCCGCAGATCGATCGCGATCGTGCGAAGCACCTGACTGAGCGGCGTGCCGTATTGCATCGACTGGCTGAGCATCGTCGCCAGCCGCCGCGCGCCTTCGATGCCGGTCCGGTTGCCGAAATTGCGAAACGCCTCGCGCCGGTCCGGCAGGATCAGCAACTCATCCAACAGCTTCGCCAGCGCGACCGACACGGGGGGGTTGGAATGCCGGATTTCCTTGCTGACGTGCTCCAACGCGCTTTCCAATGCCATTCCGGCCTCGCTGCACACCACCAACAGGTCCAGCGCATCGGGAATGCCGCGGCGCAGCGCCGCCATGTAGCGTCGCCTCAACCATGCCAACACCCACTCGGGGCCCAGCATCCCCAGTGGAATGCAGACGCACATCGTAATGAACTGGCGCGTCGGCGAAAATCCGGCGATGTGCACGTAGGCGAAGGCGACGGCGGGAATCGCGAACAACAGCACGGCCTTGAGACCGAGGATGATGGGCAGCACCGACGGCGCGTTCAAACCGCTGCCGGCGATCATGCCTTCCAGCACAAGGATGTCGCGTTCGGAGTAAAACTTCGTCCTGGACCGGATGGTCCGGCCAATCCAATACAGCAGGCGCTTCGGGCCGCTCATCGCCGGCTCGTCCGCCGCATCGTCGGCCGCGCGCCCGCGGGTGGCCTGCAGTACCCGCGCCTCGATCTCTTTCGCCGTGCTGTCGCGCGACATCAGGATCGCCGCCAGTCCGAGCAGCAGAATGGCGGAAAAAACCAGGGCGGCGGGGAGAAGATGCTGGTCCATCAATCGCGCGTCGCCGCCCTGATCATCTGGCGCATGGTGATCACGCCAAGAACGAGGGAACTCAGTCCAACGATCACCATCGTCTGGCCTCTGGGATCCTCCACCAACGGCCGCAAATATCCTGGGCGGGTGAGTTCAAGCAGCAGACCGCTGAACACCGGCAGCACCGTCATGATAATCGCCGCTGTTCGTGCCTCCGCCGACAATGCCTTGGCCTTGCCCGCGATTCCGATCCGGTCTCTCACCGTATCGGCCAGGTTGGCGATCGTCTCCGCGAGGCGTCCGCCGCTGCGCGCCTGCACACCCACCGTGACCGCGAAAATGGCGTATTCCGTCACGCCGGTCCGCCGGTGCATGCTCAGCAGCGCGTCGTCCGCCGACACGCCCACGGCCATCTCATCGGCGAGGCGAGCGAACTCGGCACCCGTGGGGTTGGGCATTTCCTCCACCACCATGCGGAACGCTTCCGAAACCGGCAGGCCCGCGCGGGTCGCGCTGATCACCAGGTGGATCGTATCCGGCAACTGCCGCAGCAACTTCGTGCGGTAGCGTTCGATCTCCCAGCCAAAAATGCCCCGCGTGACGAGGATCCACAGCACCAGCGCGTCGAGCAGACTCGCCCACCAGGAGACCAGGAAGTGACTGCCATAGCTGGTCAGCACGGCGAGCCCAGTGGTGACCGCCAGAACCAGGCCTGGTGAGACGACGTGCGCCAGCGGAAGATCGATCGGTATGTTCAACAGCCGCTTCAGCCCTCGCCAGTCCGAATCCTCGACTGTACGGATACGGACATCGGGGCCCGCCAGCGTCGCTGTCCGGACTGCCACCGGCCCGCGCGGGAGGCTGGCCAACACCCGCTCCTCCAGGCGCTTCCGCTGGCCCTGCAACGCGACCACGATGGCCAGGCCCACGACGGCGAAGGCCAAAGCGAGCAGCGGGATGATCAACTCCAGCCGCATGTCAGATTTCCGCGAGCGCCGCGAGCCAGCTTCGTGCCAGACCGTGATATTCAAGCCGCGGCAAAAACGCCGGCCTTGCCTGCGAAACTTTGTAGTGCGCGATGATCCGGCCTTGCGCGTCCTCCCGATCGAACTCGAGGACCGCGCAATCGTTCATCGTGATCACGTCGCCTTCCATGTTGCAGACCTCGCTGACCTGCGTCACCCGGCGCTGGCCATCGTGCATACGTTCCACCTGCACGATCAGGTCCAGAGCGCCGACGATCTGCTGGCGGATCGAGCGCACCGGCAACGACGACTGACCCATCTGCACCATGTTCTCGACCCGCGTCAGCGCGTCTCGCGTGGTATTCGCGTGGATCGTGCACATCGAGCCGTCATGGCCGGTATTCATCGCCTGCAGCATGTCGAACGCCTCGATACCGCGCACCTCACCGAGGATGATGCGGTCAGGGCGCATGCGCAGCGCGTTCCAAAGCAGATCGCGCTGGGTGACCTGGCCATTGCCCTCCAGGTTCGGCGGACGAGTCTCGGTGCGGATCACATGCCGTTGCTGCAACTGCAATTCGGCGGCATCCTCGATCGTGACGATCCGCTCGCCGCGATCGATCATCTGGCTCATGGCATTGAGCAGCATGGTCTTGCCGGCGCCGGTGCCGCCAGAGATCAGCACGTTGAGCCGGGCCCGCGCCGCGATCCCCAACAGCCGCGCCACACCCGCGGTCATCGTGCCATTCTCGACCATCAAGGAAAGGCTGAGACGGCGGCGGGAGAATTTGCGGATCGAGATGCACGGGCTGTCCACCGCCAGCGGCGGGAACAGCACATTGACGCGGCTGCCGTCCTGCAGGCGCGCATCGACCATGGGACTGGATTCATCGACCCGGCGGCCAACCCGCGAGACGATCTTTTGCGCGATCATCGCGATATGCGCGGTATCGCGGAACCGGACATTGGTCAGTTCCAGTTTGCCGAACCGCTCCACGTAGACGAGGTCAGGCCCGTTCACCATGATGTCGGTGATCTCGGGATCGCGCAGCAGTGGCTCCAGCGGGCCATTGCCCACCATGTCCGCCGCCAACTCGTCCGCCAGCGAGATCTGTTCGCGGCCGGAGAACTCGTAACGCTCTTCGTTCGCGATGGCGTGGATGATTTGTTCCAGATGCCGGCGCAACGCTTCCAGGGGCAGGTCCGCGGCGGCGGTCGGATCGATCTGCCGCAGCACGCGGTCCCGCAATTGCGAAATAACCTGCGACTGCTGCGTTGGGACGACGTGTCTGGGCGCCGCTTCGGGTTCAGGAACCGGGGCGAGACCGTCGAGCAGAAGCTCATGCCCTTCCTCCGGCGCGGGTGCCGCGACGGGGGTGTAATTATCCCGGCGCCCGAATATCTTCATCGCCCGAATAACCTGCGCAGCCAGGAGCGGGTTTTCGAAGACGGCGCGATCCCGGTGAGTTCCCGAACCAATGGCGCCAGGGCCTTGCGCAGTCCAGGAACGCGTCGCACCGCCGGCACGCCGAGGTTGATCGCCTCCAGCATCCCCTTGCCGAGCTCGGGAATAATGATATCAGGCCTGACACCCAGCCCTTTTTCAATCAGATCGACCGTCAGCCCTCCTTCCATGTCGGAACGATTGAGCAACGTGATGACCCGGTCGCTGCCGGTGACGGACGTGACCAGATTGCGAATGGCCTGAGTGTCGCGCAGGCTGGCGACATCGGGCGTCATGACCGTGATCACCTGCCGAGCGACCCGCAGCACGTGCTGCATCGACTGCGGCAACGGCATGGGAATGTCCGCGACGATGAAGTTGAACTTCTGCTGCAAGACGTCCAGCACGCGCCGGACGCCCTGCTCCGTCACCACCAGGCCGTCCTCGAACGCTTCCTCGGCCGCGATGAGCTTCAGGCGGTCTTCGATCGTGATCGCCACCCGCTCCAGGAACAAGCTGTCCACCCGTTCCGCGTCCTCCAGCGCGATCCGCAATCCTGGGCCTGGCCGGGCGCCGAGCATCAGCGCGACCTCGCCGCCCTGGATATGCAAATCGAGCAGCGCCACGTGGCCCTTGATCGTGGAGGTCAGTTCGACCGCGAGATTGAGCGCGATGCTGCTGGTGCCGACCCCGCCGCGGGCGCCGCAAACCGCGACCACGCGGCCGGACCGCCCGCCCATTGTGAACGGCTCCGCCACTTCCCCCGCCAAATGCGGCATGACGAGGCGCTGGACGATGTCGCGCGTCAGCGGTTTGTGCAGATATTCGGTCGCGCCCATCTCATGCACGACCAACCGGTAGAAGCCGATTTCCGCGTTGCTGCCGACCAGCATGACCTTAACGTCCGGCGGGCACACACGCGCGAGTTCTTCAAGCACCTGGCGAGGATTTTCGATCCCATCGACGTCGATGATGATCGCCTGGCCGGGAGTCGCTTTCTCAAAGTAACGAACGGCATTGCGCAGCGTGCCACGGCGGAGATCGAGTTCGTTCCCCAGCGGCGCCAGCCCCGTGCGAATCGCGGCGGCGGTCGCCTCGTCGCTGACGAAGGCGACAACCTTGCGGCCGACCTCCAATGACACCGATAAGGTGGCACCGGACATCGGGGCGCTATTCCGTTCGTCCAGAGGCGCCACCGCCCGCACCCATCTGTTGTTGTTGGCCAGCCTGGCCTTGCTGCGTGCTGCCAGGGTTCGACATCGTGTTCGCGTTCGGCAATGGAGCGCGGGTTCCCGTCAGCTCCTGCCGAGCAGCCCGCGCGGCGGTCACGCTCTCACTCGTGGATTCGCCACTTCCCGTGACAAGATCGTGAGGATTGACCACCATGGCCCGCAAATTCTCGTCGTTGCTGTTGAGCCCCGTCGGCGGCAGCTTCCACGTGCCGGGAGCATTGACCGGGTCACGCGCGCAGGCCGCGAGCAGCAGACACAAAACCCAGACCGGATAGAACCTCATGAGGTACCTCACTTCAACATGAACCCGGCGTTCACGGGTGGGCTGCCCGGTTGCGCGGTCTGCCGTCCCAATAGCAAACGATCGAGGTCGTTGGGTGGCCTGAAGCCATCGGTCGGCGCGTGAATGTCCGACGGGTCATCGACGGGTTTGACCAGATAGGGGGTGACGATGATCACNNGTCGTGGTCCGCTCCAGCAACCCGGCGATCGCGAAGCTTTGGCCGGTGCCCAGTTCGACGGTGGTCTCGGCGCGGCGGACGGTGAGGGCGGGAATGGTCAGGGTGCCGGTTCCGATCGGAACGCTGACCGCCCCATTGTTCGACAACTGGCTCACTTCCGGCCGGATCCGCAGATTGAGCCGGGTGGGCGTCAGCACGGTCGGCACCAGTGCCAGGCTGACGCCGAACTGCTTGAACTCGACGGTCACCGTGGTCTGGCCGCTGGACGTATTGCCGGCGATCGGGATCGGGAACTCGCC
>PLSZ01000116.1 GCA_003164305.1 Acetobacteraceae bacterium | reverse complement strand
TCCCACGGATTGGTATCGAGATGCACCACCGGCATCCCTTCCGGCATCGAATCGACATCGTCCGGCAGCGACAGCGTGAACAGATCGGCGCCGATCGAGACCAGCAGATCGTGTTGTCCCAGCATGCCGCGAATCGCCGCCGGCAACCGCACCAGCGCGCCGCGATACAGAGGATGCGAGGATGGGAACATCGCCCGCGTCGCCATGCCCTCATCGTACACCGGCGCCGCCAGCGCCTCGGCGAAAGCCACCAGTTCCGCCAGCGCGTTGCCCTGCGGCACGGCGTCGCCCGCGATGATCACCGGCGATTTCGCTCGCGCCATCAATCGCGCCGCCGCGGCGATCGCACTCGAGTCGCCGCGAATGCCGGTCGCCACCCGCGTCGGATGACCGAGGTCCAGATCCTCGCTGTCGGTCAGGATATCTCCAGGCAGCGACAGGAACACCGGCCCGGTCGGCGGCGCCAGAGCGGTCTTCGCCGCGCGATGAATCGCCCGCGGCAAATCCGCCAGCCGCCGCACCTCCTCCGACCATTTCACGAACGGCCGCGCGACGACGGGCAAATCGGCCCACAGCAGAGGTTCGGTGAAGTTGAAGCGCTGCTCATGCTGACCGGCTGTGACGATGATCGGCGCGCCGGCCTTCTGCGCGTCGTACAGCATGCCCATCGCGTTCCCCAGGCCCGGCGCCGCGTGCAAATTCACGCACGCCAGTTGCCCGGACGCCTGAGCGTAACCGTCCGCCATGCCCATCGCGGGCGCTTCCTGCAACGCCAGCACGTAACGGATCTCCCGCTCGGCCGCGAAGGCGTCCATCAGCGGCAGTTCCGTGGTGCCCGGATTGCCAAACATCACGCGCACGCCTTCCTGCTTCAGCAGTTCCAGAAGCGCGATTTTTCCCGGCATCGTGGCCATGCGATTTCCTCAAAGCCGATATGGCGTTATGGTTCCGCTACAAGGCCCCGGATCGCTTAGCAAGAGCGTCCGGATCAACAGGGAGTCACGTATGCGAAAACTGTCTCGCCGCCTCACATTAGGCGCGATCGCCGCCACGCCGCTGGCCATGCCCGGAATCATCCGGGCGCAATCCACATCGAAGCCGATTCGCATCGGCCTGTTGTCCGACATGGGCGGCCCGTACCGCGACGTCGGCGGGCCCGGCAACCGGGTGGCGACCGAACTGGCGATCCAGGATGTCGGCGGCTCCGTGCTCGACCGCCCGATCGAGGTGTTGCAGGCCGACGACCAGAACAAACCCGATGTCTCGACCTCGATCGCGCGTGAGTGGATCGACAGTCAGGGCGTCGATGTGCTGGCCGATGGCGCCGCGAGTTCCTCGGGTCTGGCGATCCAGCAGGTGTGCCGCGAGAAAAAGAAGATCTATCTCATCACCGGTCCGGCGACCTCGGACATGACGGGCAAGCAGTGCTCGCCGTACGGCGTTCATTTTTCGTACGACACGTATGCGCTGGCGCACGGCACCGGCAGCGCGTTGACCAAATCCGGCGGCGACAGTTGGTTCTTCGTCACCGCCGATTACGCGTTCGGCTACGCGTTGGAGCGTGACACGATCGACGCGGTGAAAGCCGCCGGCGGTAAGGTACTGGGCGCCGTGCGCGCGCCGCTGGCGACCGCCGATTTCTCTTCCTTTCTGATCCAGGCGCAATCGTCCGGCGCCAAGGTGATCGGCTTCGCCAACGCCGGCACCGATTTGCAGAACTGCATCAAGCAGGCGTCCGAGTTCGGCCTGACCAAAGGCGGCACCAAAGTCGCGACATTGCTGATGCAAATCAGCGACGTGAATTCCCTGGGTCAGAAAGTGTGCGAGGGCCTGATCTACACCGACTCGTTCTATTGGGACCTGAACGACGGCACGCGCGCGTTTTCGAAGCGCTGGGGCGAGAAGATGGGCGGCATGGTGCCCGGCCTGCTGCACGCCGGAAGCTACTGCGCCGCGTATCACTGGCTGAAATCGGTGAAAGCCGCCGGCACCACCGACAGCGACGCCGTGGTGGCGAAGATGAAGGCCACGCCGGTGAACGATTTCTACAACACTGACGTGAAAATCCGCGAAGACGGCCGCGTGATGCACCAGATGTATCTGTGGCGGGTGAAGCCGGCGAGCGAAGCGAAATCGAAGTACGATTTCTGCACGCTGGTGGCGACCATTCCTCCGGCGGAAGCATGGCGGCCGATGAGCGAGGGTGGCTGTCCGCTGATCAAGGCGTAGGCATGGGCGGCGGTGGCGTGGCCGCGCGGCCGCCGCGGAGGAAAATGATCGCCTCGTTCCGTCTTCCTCGGGCTCGACCCGAGGAAGACGTTCGGACGAAGGTTGTCGCCTTCGCCGGCCAACGATATCGTGACGCACCCGCGACGAGATATTGCACCGCGCGCGCCACCCCTGATAACCTGCCGAGGTTGCTAACGCCGTATGGGGGGATGACATGCTGACTGCTGAAACGCTGGTGGCCAATGGGGTCGGCTGCAAATTCACCATCAATTGCAAGTCCGATATCAAGAACACCGGAAACATCAAGGGCTTCGGCCCGCTGGTCAAGGAATACAGCGGCCCTTGTTACGGCGATCTGACGAACAATACGGTGTCGCTGGAAAAGTCCGGCATGTCGCAGTCGAACGGCACCTTCATCCGCAACTCGGACGATGAGGTCACGTCGGGCCTGTTGATCCGTGACGGCTTCTTCGCCAGCGACCAGTTCGGCGGCTGCGATCTGACGATCCTGCGCGCGCCCGGCGGCCAGTTCATGGGAACCCATGTCTACAGCAGCGATAAATGCCGCGACGCGATCAAGGTNNCCCCCCTTGGGATGGAAAGTGGTCGGCACCTGGAAGAGCACCGGATACGCCGAGAAATGGCCGGGCAACTCCGCGCTGTTCGGCTTCGCTTTCATCGGTGGCGGCAAGATCAAATTCGTCGCGATGGGCCTGAAAGGCTACCCGCCGACCGTCGCCAACGTCGAACTCGCCGCCACGGTCGATTTGCCGTCGCGGTGACGTCCGGGCCTGGCCCGATCCAAACGCCTCAAGGCTTAAATGATCCGTTAACCCGGTTCACCCATCTTTCGTCTCGTCGGCGCGCTCGCCGCCGGACAGGAGGCAAGATTGGGACACCTGCCGATACCGAGGCCGGGTTTTCTCGACGGGTGCACGTATCTCGGCTATCGTGAGGGCAATCGGGTGTGGCGAGATGGCGAAGGATCGTTGTACACCTGGGACGCACTGCACGGTGAAATCGGAATGNNTCTGATATCGCCCAGAAGTCGCCGAGTTTTTTCACGCTTTACTGCCAGGGACTGGCGACCGCGGATCAGGCGGACGACTTCGTCGGGGCCTGGCACGAGTCCGGCGATGAAGAGACACGCTCGCTCGTGGAATACCTCGGTATGACTGAGGAAGAATACGATGTCTGGCTAATGACTGATCGCGCTCTGCCCGTCATCCTCGCCGCGCGACTCGCGGGACGGCCTCTGTGGGAGTTTGTCGCACCGTTCCATGAGCAACTACTGGCGGCGGGCGACCCCAGGGACAAACCGGCGCTGCGCACGATGGGCTATTGGCTGAAGAAGTATCAATCTCAGTAAGGCGCCCCTCAGAACTTCTCCACCCACGGCCGCAACTCCACCTCCCACGTCCACGCGCTCCGATGCTGATTGGCGACGTACCAATACGTCTCCGAGATCGCGTCCGGATCCAGCAACGAATCCGGCGCGTTCGCCGGATCGACCCGAGACGCACTGCGAATCCCCCCATCGATGACGAAATGCGCCACGTGGANNTGCGCCAGGCCGCGCAACGCGAACTTGCCCATCGCGAACGCCGATGAGTTCGGATAGCCCTTCACGCTCGCTGAAGCCCCGGTCAGCAAGATCGCGCCCGACCCGCGCGCCGCCATCAGCCGAGCCGCCTGTTGCGCCACCAGGAAGCCGCCATACGCGCTGACCGCGATCGCCCGCGCGACATCCGCCGGATCGAGGTCGGTCACCGGTCCCCTCGCCCGCGCCGACGCGTTGTAAACCACGATATCCGGCGTGCCGATCGTCGCCACCACGGCGTCGAACAGCCCGGCGACTTCCTCGGGTTCGGTCGCCTCGCAGGCGAAGGTGAAAGCCGCGGTTTCCTCCGCCAGCTTCGCCAGTTTATCCGGGTTGCGCGAGGCCAGCGCCACCTGCAACCCATGCTTCGTGAACAGCCGGGCGAGCGACGCGCTCAACCCCGGTCCGGTGCCGACAATCAAAGCGGACTTCATGGTCATCAACGGCCTCCTGAAATGGGGACAATGACCCCGGTGATATACGACGCGGCGTCGGATGCGAGGAACAGCACCGCCTCCGCCACTTCCTCGGCGCTGCCGGTGCGCCCCATCGGCACGCCGCCGACCAGCCGTGTCAGGCGGTCCGGTAGTCCGGCGCGCGCGTGCAGATCGGTCTCGATCAGGCCGGGAGACACCGCGTTGACGCGAATGCCGCGCGTCGCCAGTTCTCGCGCCGCGCCGACGGTCAGACTGTCCAGCGCTCCTTTCGAAGCCGCGTAATGCACCCATTCGCCCGCGCCGCCGATCTCCGCCGCGCGGGAGGACACGTTGACGATCGCGCCGCCAACCCCGCCCTTATCGGTCGCCATACGAGCCGCCGCCTCACGGATCAGCAGGAACGGCGCGCGCACGTTCACCGCCAGCACCTGATCGAGGATCTCGCTCGTTACATCATCCAATCGGCAGGTCGGCCCAGGACCGCCGGCGTTGTTGACGAGGACGGAGACCGGGCCGAGGGTTTCGTCAACCGTGCGAAACAACGCCAGGATCGAGGTCTCGTCAGCCATTTCCGCCCGCACCGCGAGCGCGCGGCCGCCGGCGCGGGTGATATCGGCCACCACGCCGTCCGCCAGCGCTTTGTTGCTCTGATACGTCAGCGCGACCGCGTAACCGCGCGCCGCCGCCATCCGGGCGACCGCGGCGCCAATCCCCTGGCTGCCGCCGGTGACGATCATGACTGGCTGCATTCGCCGCTCCTCTCCCATACCCGGCGCGACCATGGACCCGCGCCCGCCCCTCCGGCAATCCGCGGCCTGGGCGATCTCCCCTGGGCGATCTCCCCTGGGCGATCTCCCCTGGGCGATCNNCCCCTGGGCGATCCGCGATCAGGACCGGCCTGGATAATCCGGATGAGAAACGAACGGATAAGGCCCGGGGAAATTCTCGACGTAGGCCATGTGGGTGACAATCCCGTCCTCATGCGTCCACCGGTGCAAATGAAACGCCGGCGGCTCGAACGTAAACGCGCCCTTATCAGCGGGATCGAACGCCAGTTCCACCTGATGCGCCACCGAGGGCGCGATCGACACGATCGCCTGCCCCAGTTGGGCGAAAATCGGCCGGTGGTGATGGCCGCAAACGATCCGCTTCACCTGAGAATGCCGCGCGACGATCGCGGCGAAGGCCTCCGGCTCGCGCAGCGCGATCTTGTCCATGTGCGCGATCCCGCAACCGAACGGCGGATGATGCATGCCGATCATCGTCGGCTTATCCGGCGCCGCCGCCAGGGTCAGATCGAGCCACGCCAACTGGCTGTCGCGCAACTCGCCATGCGCCGAGCCGAACACCACGGTGTCCAGCATGATCAGGCGGACCGGGTAATCCTCGACGGCGTATTGCACGAATTCCGGATCGGCGGTGACGCCGCGCAGGAACGCCAGGTCGCGGCGAAAATTGTCGCGCCGGTCGTGGTTGCCGGGAATGACGTAGNNTCAGGTCGCCGGTGATCAGCACGACGTCCGGCGCGGGCTTCATCGCGGCGACGGAGCGAAACGCGCGCACGGCGAACATGTTGGTCTCGGAGACCCGGTTGCAGGACTGGCCGACGGCGCAAACGTGCAGGTCGGTGAGTTGGGCGATCAGCATTGAGCGGACTCCTCAAAATTTGTGCCATTGTGGCAGGTTTCGTCGTGGACTGCTCCACACGGTTTTCGCCGCCGCCACGGCAATGCTTCACTGCTGTCGTACAATGTCGTATAGTGCGTGATCTGGGCGCCCGCCGATGAAAATCGGTGGCTGACCGAGGTGTTCGCCAGGAGAGATAAGCCCGTGTCAACGACTAAGAAACCCGCGCCTGGCCGCGCCACGCCTGGTAACGCGCCCCGTACCGCCGTGGGCAAGCGCCTCGCCGCCGCGGCACGGGAGGTCGCCGCGCATC
>PLSZ01000502.1 GCA_003164305.1 Acetobacteraceae bacterium | reverse complement strand
GCCCGGAATGCCGCACAGGAACTCAAGCCCGGTCAGGCCGGCGGCAGCGGCATGCTCGGCCACGGTGGTGTCCAGCGCGGCCGCGCCGACGACGATGCCGTCGTCTTCCACCGCGATGGCGGCGAAGCCGCGGGCCAGTTTCACCACCACGCCATGCACGCCGCCGTCGCGCACGATGAGGTTGGAAGCGGCCCCGATGGCGATCACCGGCACCTCGGGCGGCAGNNAACCAGGTCTGCGGCCCCAGCACGGCGCCGCCCAGCACCCGTCCGCGCAAGGACGGAAGCTGTTCGGCCAGGGAGCGGATGGTCGCGGCGTGCGTCATGGCGGCGTCGTCCGTCGGGTGCCGGCCTGCAGGGCGGCAAGCTGGCCGGGCAGGGCGGTCGCCCATTGGGTAATGTTGCCGGCGCCCAGGCACACCACGATGTCGCCCGATCGCGCGATGGCGTGGATCATCTCGGCCAGGTGTTCGGGACCGGGCAGCGGCACGACGCTGCGATGTCCGTGCGCGCGCAGCCCCTCGACCAGCGCGTCGCGGTTCACCCCCGCGATCGGCTGCTCGCCGGCCGGGTACACGTCGGCGACGATGACGGTGCCGGCGTCGTTCATGCAGGTGCAGAATTCCTCGAACAGCGATTGCAGGCGGGTGAAGCGATGCGGTTGCATCACCGCCACCACGTCGCGGGCGCCGGCCTGCCGCGCCGCTTTCAGCACCGCGGCGATTTCCACCGGATGGTGGCCGTAATCGTCGATCACGGTGATGCCGCCGGCCTCGCCGGTCTTGGTGTAGCGCCGGCTGACGCCTTTGAAAGACGCAAAGGCGCTGCGCAGCGTGGCGTCGTCGATGCCCATTTCGCAGGCGATCGCCACCGCGGCGAGCGCGTTCTGCACGTTGTGGTTGCCCAGCATGGGCAGGCGGAACGGCCCCATGCTGCGCGTCCGGTTGCGCGCGCGGTCGGCGATCGTCACATCGAAGGTGGCGCCCATGCGGTCCGACCTGACATTCTCGGCGCGGACGTCGGCCTGCGGCGAGAAGCCGTAGGTGATGATCCGCCGGTCCGACAGGCGCGGAATCATCTGCTGCACCGCCGGGTGGTCGATGCACAGCACGGCGAAACCGTAGAACGGGATGTTGGCGACGAAGTGCTCGAAGCCGGCGAGCATCGCCTCCGGCGTGCCCCAGTGGTCGAGGTGTTCGGGATCCATGTTCGTCACCACCGCGATCACCGCGGGCAGCCGGAGAAAGCTGCCGTCGCTCTCGTCGGCCTCCACCACCATCCAGTCGCCCGAGCCCAACCGCGTGTTGGTGCCGTAGGCGTTGATGATGCCGCCGTTGATCACGGTGGGGTCGAGATGCGCGGCCTCCAGCATGCAGGCGATCAGGCTGGTGGTGGTGGTCTTGCCATGCGTGCCGCCGACGGCGATGGCCCATTTCAGCCGCATCAGCTCGGCCAGCATTTCGGCGCGGCGCACGACGGGGATCAGGCGGGCGCGGGCGGCGGCGACCTCGGGATTGTCGCGTTTCACGGCGGTGGAGACGACGACGACGCGGGCATCGCCGAGGTTGGCGGCGGCGTGACCGATGGCCACCGGAATGCCGGCCTCCCGCAGCCGGTGCACGTTGGCGCTGTCGGCGATGTCGGAGCCCTGGACGGAATAGCCGAGCGTGTGCAGCACCTCGGCGATGCCGGACATGCCGATCCCGCCGATTCCGACGAAGTGGATGCGGCCGATGGACAGGGGCAAAGCTCTCATGGACGTGCCACCTGGTGTTGCTCATGGGCATGGGCGGTTTCGCGGACGACCTGCTCGACCACGTCCGCGAGCGCCACCGCGGCGTCGGGGCGCGCCACCAGTCTGGCGTTCACGGCGGCCTGCGCGAGCGCGCCCGGATCGGGCAGCAGATTGGTCAGCCGATCGGCCAAACCGGCGACGGTGAAATGGGATTGCGGTACAACCCAGGCGCCACCGGCGGTGGCCAGAGCGCGCGCGTTCTCGGTCTGGTGATCGTCGATCGCGCCCGGCAGCGGAACCAGGATCGACGGTCGGCCGGCGATGGCGAGTTCCGCGACGGTGGAGGCTCCGGCGCGGGCGATGACCAGATGCGCCGTGCGGAGGCGGTCGGCGACGTCCGGGAAAAACGGCGCCAGGTCGGCGGCGATCCCACAGGAGACGTAGATGGCGCGAACCCGCTCGAGGTCTTCGGCGCGGCATTGCTGGGTGACCGCAAGGCGGGCACGGATCGCTTCCGGCAGTTTCGCCAGAGCGCCCGGCACGATGTCGCTGAAGATCCGGGCGCCGAGCGAACCGCCCAGTACCAGCAGCCGGATGGAGCCGCCCTGGATTGAGCCGTCGTGGCGGTGTCCAGGTGGCGCTTCATAGCCGGCGTTGCTCAGCGCGGTCACCGCCGGACGCACGGGGTTGCCGGTGACGACGCGGCGGACCTTGCCAGGCACGCGGCTGGTGCCGGCGAAGCTCAAGGCCAACACGCTGGCGTGGCGCGACAAGAATCGGTTGGCGCGGCCGAGCACGGCGTTCTGCTCGTGCAGAATGACCGGCGGCCGCTCGCGCACCAGCCGGGTGGCAAGCACGGGCGGAACCGAGGGATAGCCGCCGAACGCGACCACGGCGGCGGGCCGGAGACTGGCCAGAATGCCGCGGGCGCGGGCGACGCCGGCGGCGAGGGAGAACATCGCCTTCCCGGCGCGCACCACGCCGCGTCCCGCGATCCCGGCGCCAGGGAGGACGTATTGGTTACGCGGATCGAACACCGCGCTCTTCAACACGCCGGAACGGGCGTCCGTCATCAACACCACCCACTGGCCTCGCTCGATCAACGTCGCGGCCAGAGCCTCGGCGGGGAAGAAATGGCCGCCCGTGCCGCCGGCGGCGATGACGATGGGGCGAACTTCGGGGCCTCTCATGGGGGGGCGCCATCGGCATGAGGGCTTGTCACGGGGGTGCCGGGATGGAAGCCGGCCGAAATGCATCGCCAGCCGGTTTGAATTTCCGGGGCCGTCGTCCTGGATCGGCGAAGAATTTTACCACGGAGAACACTGAGGGCCACGGAGGGCCACTGAGAGTCGTGACCGGCAGCCGCCAGAGGCTTAGGCGACAACCAGCGATAAACGCGTCGCCGGGCACGTCGATCCTTATCGTCATCCATGGGCACGACCCCATCGGTATCAAGATAAGGGCCGCGAGAGGAAAATGTGCCTTTTCCCGTCATCCTCGGGCTCGACCCGAGGATCTCTCGGCGCGCCCAAGGACGTCGAAAGTCGGGCAAGGTGTCTGGGCCGGCCGATCCTCGGGTCGAGCCCGAGGATGACGACGCAAGGCCCGCGGATGACGTTCGGGGGAAGGTTCTGCCTTCGCCGGGCTTATCTCGACGCATATGGGGTTCGCCCCGGGGATGACGGGGGCAGGACGCCCGGGGACGGCCGGGGCACGACGACGACCCGACGTGATAATGGTTGGGCGTCGCCTTATTGTTGGGCGTCCCCTTATTATTGAATGCGGTGGACAGATCAGAATCGGTCAACGCCGTTGCGAAGAACCTCAGTGGTCCCCCATGGCCCTCGGTGTTCTCCGTGGTAAAATTCTTGCTTCGCCGAAGCCCGCTCAGGCGTGGCCACGAGCGCGCGTCCACCCCTTCCGCCACGACGGACGGATCGAAATCCATGACGGAATATGCCGCCGTCATGCCGGCTCTCCTCGCGGCATCGCGTCGGGCAAACGGCTTTCCCGCGACCTTTCATCGCGCGCCCGGGCCCGGGTCAGGGACAGCAGCATCCCCATGCCCAACCCGACGGCGACGGCGGAGGAGCCGCCGTAGGAGATAAACGGCAGGGTCATGCCTTTCGTGGGCATCATTCCCAGGGTCGAGAAGAAATTCACCATCGCCTGCAGACCGAAGCCGGCGATCAGGCCGGAGCCAGCGAGGACCACGAACAGGTCCTGCTCGCGCATCAGGCGCAGCAGGCCGCGCAGCACGATGAACGCGAACACGCCGATCAGCAGCAGGCAGACGATGAGGCCGAATTCCTCGCCGACCACGGCGAACACGACGTCGGCGTGCACGTCGGGGATGGTATCCTTGACGCTGCCCTCGCCGGCGCCGCGGCCGAACAGGCCGCCGTTGGAGAACGCCTCCATCACCTTTTCGATCTGATAGTTGCCGCCGCCCTTGCCGTACATGAACTGGTCGAAGCGGCGGCGCACATGCGGCAGCAGCGTGTAGAGCAACACGCCGCCGCCACCGGCCGCGCCGAGGCCCAGACCGATCCACAGCAGGTTGGTGCCGCTGATGAACAACTGCATCATGAACACGGCGCCGATGACGGCCATCATGCCCACGTCCGGCTGCTTCTTCAGGATCATCACGATGGCGGCGAAGATCGCCAGAGCGATCAGCGTGCCGTGGAACCCGGTGTCGCGCCGCGACCGCGCCAGCAACCACGCGGTGGTCAGCGCGAAGCAGGGTTTCAGGAATTCGCTCGGCTGGATGCGGTTGCCGCCGATCGAGATCCAGCGCGACGCGCCCTTGGTCTCGACCCCGACCAGCAGGGTCATCGCGGTCGCGGCGAGCGCCAGGCCGCAGCCCAACAGCGCGAGTTGCCGCACCAGCCGCGGCGGCAGCATCGAGACGCCGACGATGATGCCCAGGGACAGCGCGAGAAACACCAACTGCTTGACGATGAACATCTCTCTCGACGCGTGGATCCGCTCCGCCACCGCCGGGCTCGCGGCCAGCACCATGATGTAGCCGCAGCCGACCAGCACGAAGAGCGCGCCGAGGGTCCACCGATCGACGGTGACCCACCAGCGGGCGACGAAGGTGTTGTCGGCGCGAGAGAAGGCGATCATGGGGTGGGTGCCCTCCCCTCGTGGTGCGACAGATTCCGCGCCAGTTCGGCGAAGCGTTCGCCACGGTGTTCATAGCTTTTGAACTGATCCCAGCTCGCGGTCGCGGGGGACAGAAGCACAACCTGGGCATGATCGCGTTTGGCGGCGGCGAAGGCGGCGGGGACGGCGGCGTCCAGGGTTTCGACCATGTCGTAGGGGACGCCGTGCGCGGCCAGGGTCTCGGCGAAGATCGGCGCGTCGCGGCCGATCAGCATGGCGCGGGCGACGCGGGGAAAATAAGGGATCAGAGGAACGATGCCGCCTTCCTTGCCCAGGCCGCCGGCGATCCAGATCAGCCGCTCGTAGCAGAT
Organism: Acetobacteraceae bacterium; assembly: GCA_003164305.1. The sequence goes on along the minus strand of PLSZ01000502.1, from coordinate 778 downwards.
CAACGCCTTCTCGGCGGAGTCGGCGTTGGTCGCCTTGCTGTCGTTGACGAAGGTCACGCCGTCGATGGTGACGACGCGTTGCTGGCGGTGCGGCAGACCGGGGTAGGAGGCGATGCCGGCGGCGATCTGCGCACGGGTGAGGCCGAGGAAGCTGGCGATCGCGGCGGCGGCGGCGGCGTTCTGCGCGTTGTGCGCGCCCGGCAAAGCGACCGCGCCGGCCATGGCGATGATCGGGCCGGCGGCATCGCGCAGCACGCCGTCCTGACAGAACACGCCGGCGGGACCGGAGCCGGAAACCCGGACAACCTTCGCCGGCCGGCGGTCGAGCCAGGCGGCCATGGCGCGCGCACCGGCGTCCTCGATCCCGATCACGGCGAGGTCGTCGCTGGTCTGCCGGTCGAAGATCGCCCGCTTCGCCAATGCGTAGCCGGCCATGTCGCCATGGCGGTCGATGTGGTCGGCGCTGAGATTGAGCATGGTCGCCGCATCGAAGCGAACGGAGACGAGTCGCTCCAACATGTAGGAGGACAGTTCCAGCACATAAACGCCGTCGTCGGGCAATAAAGGCAGCGACAACGCGGCGGGACCGAGATTGGCTCCAGCTTCGGCGAGGCGGCCGGCCTGCTTCAGGACATGCGCCAGCAGAGCGGTCGTGGTGGATTTGCCGTTGGTGCCGGTGATCGCCACCACCTTGGGCCGCTTGTGCTCGGGCGCCGCGTTGACGGTGCGGGCGAACAGCTCGATGTCGCCGATCACCTCCACGCCCGCCGCCTTGGCC
>PLSZ01000685.1 GCA_003164305.1 Acetobacteraceae bacterium | reverse complement strand
TGCGACTTCGCGCTCGGCACGGACACTGGGGGCTCCGTGCGCGTGCCGGCGAGCTTTTGCGGACTGTTCGGCACCAGGCCCACGCACGGCGCGGTGAACTTCGCCGGCGTGCTGGCCCAGGCGCCGGGATCGGACACGGTCGGCTGGTTCGCGCGCGATGGCGAAACGTTCGCGCGCGTGACCGAAGCGGTGTTCGGTGCCCCGGCCCCGGCTGCATTGCCGCGCCGCCTGCTTGTCGCCACCGACGCGTTCGCCTTCGCCGACGCGGACGTCACCGCCGCGCTGGAGCCAATGGTGGAACGCCTCGCCTCCCTGATCGGCGAACGGCGCGAGCGCATTCTGGCACCGCAAGGCCTGTCGGTGTGGCAGGCCGCGCAACGCTGCCTGCAATCCAGCGAGGCGTGGCAAACGTTGCAACCCTGGATCGACGCTCATAATCCGCGCTTCGCCTTCAACGTCGCGCGCGGCCTGGTGCAAGGTTCGATGTACACTGACAATGAACGGACCCGGGCCGCCCTGATGCGCGAGGAAGCGCGCGGCCGGCTGCGCATGCTGCTGCCGCCGGGCACGATCCTGTGTCTGCCGACCACGCCGTTCCCGGCGCTGAAACGCGGCCTGGCGGTCTCCGATCTGGCGTTTCCCCGCGAGCGGATTTCCGCCTTGACCTGTTTGGGCGGCCTGACCGGATCGCCGCAGGTGAACCTGCCGGGAGCGACGGTTGGCGGTGCGCCGGTAGGGTTGTCGATTGTCGGCGCGCGTGGCTCCGACCTTGAACTGGCCGCCGTCGCGCGGGCATTCGCGACCGGTGCATAAACCTCGGCCGCGCGTGGGCAATTGCCTCCATTCACGCGCCGGGTTGCACAGCGAATACCCAATGCCACGCTTTACGGGCGGGCCGTCATTGTGGCTTCACCGTAACGGGCGTCGCGATGCGCCAATGTGCGTCCCCATCGCTGCGCCGGCGTTTCCACGTAACGATGCAGCAACGCCGCCGCGCCGATGGGGATCAGCAACGCGGCCGGTAGCCACAGCACGGTAAAGACCACTCCATCGCCCATCACGAAACGCGCCAGCAAAAACCCGAGCAACTTCTGGATCGGCTCGTTCGCCAGATAAATTGGATACGATATCGCGCCGAACCATTGCACCGGCCGCCAGATCAACGGACTCGCGATCAGCCGAAGCCGGCCGGGATAAAATTGCGCGATCAGACACACGGTCCAAACCAGCGGCGGCAACACTTTGTCCACGCCACCACGCACCAGGCACAGCAACAACGTCGTGGCCAACACGACCGCGAACGGTCGGGCCGACCGCCGGTCGATCCAGGCGGCGCTCGCGATCCCCAACGCGAAATAATGTGCCTTGTTCGGCAAGAAGGCGCGGCTGAACCGCCATGCGTCCGGGGCCGCCATGTCCCACATCAGGCCGGCCACCGCCAGCACCAAAAAGACCGCCGCCAACCGCTCGACACCGACCCGCGAGCGGCCCAGTACCAAGGCCAGGACATAGAACTGCCACTCGGTCGACAGGCTCCATGCCGCCCCCAGGAAGCCGACCCACATGCCGGGCAGCACGCCGTTCGGAAACAGCCCGTGAGTCATTGTCAGGTGCGCCGCGAGATCGATCGCCCAATCTTCGGGCCAGCCGATCGACCAGATGTCGCGCGCCTGGCTGTCGGGAGCGATCCACGGCATCGTATCGAACCGGATCGGCAACGGCTGCAGCGCGACACCCAATGCGAGCATCGCCAGGAAAACCGGAAAGATGCGGGTGACGCGCAGGATCAGAAACGGCCGTGCTTCGAACCGGCAACTCTCCAGCGAACGGATGATGACCAGGCCGCTCAGGATAAAGAACACATCGACCGCGGCGCCGCCGTGCGACAGCGGGCTGATGACCCAACGAGGCAACGCCGCGAACGGCGCCATGTGACCGAGCATCACGTACACGGCGAGCACGCCGCGGAGCCCATCCAGGCATTCCAGACGCTTCATGCCGCGATTCTGGCACGGCGGCGTTAACAAACCCCGAAGAGCGGCCCAGTTTCATGGTGGCGCGATGGGAGACGCTTAACGCTCCTCCGGCATCAGCCCGAATAACGCGGCGTTGAAGCCTGGGCTTTCTAACACCGACCGAGCCACCGCGACATCGCTGTCACGCGGATCCGCCGCCGGGCATGGCTCCCTGATCGCCACGATCTGATCCGGCGACAACGGGGCCCGCGCCGCCCGGCTCGCCTTGACCGCCGCGTCCATCTCCAACCGGCCCGCCGCCAGCCCATCGAGTTGCCGGCGCACCGCGTCCTCACCCAAACTCGTGCAAACCTGGGGCATCACGCCGAGGCTTTGGATCGGCCAGCCACGCGGCGCCAGAATACGGCTCCACGTCAGGAACAATTCGCCGCCATCCGGCAGCGGGTCGATCGTCTGCACCACGCCTTTGCCGAAGGTGGAGCTGCCGACAACCACCGCGCGTCCCCGATCGGCCAACGCGGCGGCCAAAATCTCCGCCGCGCTCGCGGTGCCGCCATCGACCAGCACGACCACGCGCACATCCTTCGCCATCTCGCCGCCACCAGAGAGCCAGACGCGGTTGGTCTCCGGCGCCCGGCCGGCGGAGCGCATGATGACGCCCGCTGGCAGAAACGTGTTGGCGGTGGCCACGGCGGCGCGCACCAGGCCGCCTCGATTGCCGCGCAAATCCAGAATAATGCCAGACATCGGCCGTGCGCCGCGCAAGCTGTCCCGGATCACCTGAATGACATGCTGATCGGTGGTTTGACTGAAGCCGGTGATCTGCACGATTTCGATGTCTCCCTCGCGCCGGGGAAACACCGTCTCCGGCGGGATCATCACCCGGGTCAGCGTGGCCCCGCGGGAGGTCCCGTCATGGTTCAGCCAACTCATGCGCAACTCGGTCCCCTCGGGACCGTTCAACATGGCATCGACGGCACGGGTGTCGTGGTTGAGCGCGCTGCGGCCATCCACCCACTGAATCACATCCCCCGGAACGATCCCCGCCAGCGCCCCGGGGCTGCCGATCACCACATCCCGCACCGTGACCGAGCGTCCATGCCGCGCCAACATCACGCCGATCCCGGCATGGCCGACGCGACGATCGCGATCGTCCACCGCCTCGATCGGCGGAATGTAGCGCGAGTACGGATCGAGATGCGCCAGCATCTCGTCGAACAGCATCTTCGTGATGCCCGCCTGCCCGGTCCCGCGCATGACGGGCGACGCGGCATACGCGGCCGCGACGATCTTCGCCGCCGCCTGGGCCCATGACCCGGCGTCCGGTCCGGCGACAGCGACCTCACGGACGGAGCGCCCGCGCACCTGCAACTGGATCGTCGTGTCCTTCAGCACCGCGCCCAAAGTGGGATCGATCGTGGTCAGCCCGCCCAACCCCCACATCGCCAGTTGCGCGGCCGTTACGACCTCCAGCGTCCGCGGCAGCATGAAATCGATTGCCTCGGTCTGCACAGTCGCCAGGGCGTCCATGTCGAACGCGTTCGCGGCCGGGCCTTGGGCGTGCGCCGGCCCGCCCAGACAGAGACACAGCAAAAGACAGAACAAGCTAATCGCGCGGATCACCGTGAGCGAGACCGTTTCCCCGACTGTTCCGGGCGCGGAAGCTGGAACACCAGGCCGCCGGTCACCGGGTTCGCCTCGATGAGGCGGACCTCAAGCTCTTGCGACAGCCGAAAGACCTGTCTTGTGCGGCTTCCGGTCAAAGTCTGTTCCATTTCGTCATGATGCCAGTAATCGTCGGGGAGCATTGCCATCGGAACGAGTCCCGTCGCCCCGCTGCCCGTTACATTAATGAACAGACCAAAGCGCGTCACGCCCGAAATGCGCGCCGCGAACCGCGCGCCGATCTTATCTGCCATGAACGCGGCGAGATACCGGTCGATCGCGTCCCGCTCGGCCAATGCCGCCCGCCGCTCGGTCGCGGTGATGTGCCGCGCGGTATCGGGAAACAAGCCTGCCTCATGATCCGCCAACCCTCCGGCGCCCAACCGCAGACCCGAGATCAGCGCCCGATGCACCAGCAAATCGGCGTAGCGCCGGATCGGGCTGGTGAAATGCGCGTAGCGCGTCAGCGCGAGCCCGAAATGGCCGATATTGTCCGGGCTGTACGCCGCCTGCGACTGGCTGCGCAGCATCACCTCATTCACCACCTGGGAATCCGGCGTGTCCGCCGCCATACGCAGCACGCGGTCGAGGTCGCGCGGATGGATCTGATTGCCGGGCGGCAACGAAATTCCCAACCCATGCAAAAACCCGCGCAGCGCCGTGAGTTTTTCGTCGGAGGGCGGCGCATGCACGCGATACACGCAGGGCCGGGTCAGCCGCTCCAGTTCCTCCGCGGCGGCGACGTTGGCCAGCACCATGAACTCCTCGATCAGCCGGTGACTGTCGAGGCGCGGCCGCGGCGCGACCGCCAGCACCTCGCCTTCCGGGCTGAGCGTGACTTTGCGCTCCGGCAAATCGAGGTCCAGCGTGCCGCGCTCGATCCGCGCGCCGAGCAACGCGCGAAACGCGTCGTACAGCGGGCGAGAATCGACGATGAGATCGCCGCCGGTGTCGGCCGCCTGCTGCACCTGTTCATACGTCAACCGGGCGGCGCTGCGCATCAAGCCGCGGCCGAAACGATGCGCCCGTTTGCGGCCGGTGGCGTCGATGCGCATTTCCACGAACAGGCAGCCGCGGTCTTCGTTCGGCCGCAGACTGCACCAGCCGTTGGACAGTTCCTCGGGCAACATCGGCACGACGCGATCCGGGAAATAGACGCTGTTGCCGCGCGTGCGCGCCGCGCGGTCCAGCGGAGCGCCGGGGCGCACGTACCAGGCGACGTCGGCGATCGCCACGATCAGGCGAAATCCGGCGCCGTCTTTCTCCGCGAAGACGGCGTCGTCGAAATCGCGCGCGTCCTCGCCGTCGATGGTGATCAGCGGAATGTCGCGCAGGTCTTCGCGGCCGCCGGCCCCGACCGGCTGGGCTTCACGCGCCGCGAGACGTGCCTCGTGCGGGAATTCCACCGGGATATCGTGGGTGTGGATGGCGATGAGGCTGACCGATCTGGCGTCGCCCATTTTGCCAAGCCGCTCGATCACGCGCGCGGGTTTGAGGCCGAGCCGGTGATGCGGCAAAGGCTCGGCCAGCACCAGTTCGTCGGGCTGCGCACCGGACTCGTGGCCCGCCGGCACCGTCCATTCGGCTTTGGCGCGCCGATCGGTCGGGATGATGCGGCCATCCGGATGCCCCGGGCGATAAACGCCGAGAACGCGGGACGGGGTTTCACTGACGCGGGTCAGCGTGCGGCCCTGGAATTGGTTGGGGCCTGTTGGTTTCAGGCGAGCCAGCACGCGATCTCCGGGCGCGAGGCCGGGCTGCCCAGTACGTTCCGACAGCATGCGGATGAGCGGCGGGCGGCCGTCGGCGGGATCCCAGGTGGCGGGCCGGCCGACAGCGTCGCCATCGCTGTCGGTGCCGGTGATCAGGACCAACGTGCTGTCGGGCGCTCCGTCGCGTGGCTCGCGGAAACGGTCCTTCTTGCCGGATCGGTTGGGTGGACGTCCGCGCTGCTTGAATACTTTGGCCACTCATCCGCCGATCGGGTTGCTACTCTAAGATGGCGCGATGATGCCCGAGTGCGAGAAGGCAGACCAGGCATATTCGCGAAGACGCTCCCTCCGGCTTCTCCCCGGTTCGGGCTTGGCGCGACTCGCGGCGCCGGGATAGGCGTGCATGGCCATTTCGGCTTCGTGATCCGTGGCGCGCCCTGACCTCCGCCGCGCCGCCCCGAGAACCCAGCCGGATGCCACGCCGCGCAACGGACTTCAGGTCGAGGGTGAGGATGAACCATATCAGCGGCGCCGGCATGGCCGGCCAGGACGGAATTGCCGACCGGTTGCTGGCGTTGAACGCCGAAGCGTTGGCCTTTGTCGCCCGCGATAAGGCGGAGAACATGGCCCGGCAGTGGCTCTTCGGCGTGCCCTGGATCGTGCACGAAGGGCATTGGATCCTCGCCCGCTCATTGGCGTTGGAAGTGGCGCTGATCACGTCCTCCATCACAGGATCGACGGCCTTCGACCGGCTTGCCCGCGGGATGCCCAGGGGAGCAAACGGCCGGGCCGCGGACGACCTCGACGCCCTCGCGCTGTTGCGCCGGAGCCAACCCCGTCTCGCGCGCCTCTCGGGGCGCCGGTTCGAGGACCTCGCGACATCCGAAACGCGGCCGTTGCTGTCATCGCACGCCTCGGAATTCACCGTCGACGACATCGTGTTCGGCCGCTTCGCGTTCGCCGCGGACGGAAGCGCCATCGCCACCGGCACGTTGCTTTCAGTCGATCCCGAAGCATTCGCGGTGGTACAGGGATTCATTCGGCCGAATAAGCGAGGACTGAACAATCCGGTCCGCTGCGCCGAGGCCTTCTACCGGCACATGGTTCGCCGGGGCATCGCGGCGCCCGACTGGCGGGAGCCGGAACCGGAGTTGCCGTTCCACCCCGATACCAACCCACTCGACGCGCTCGCCGCCAACTGGGCCGCGGTCGACCGCGAACCGGGGACGGAGGAGATCGCCGCGGCACGGGACTTTGTCGGGATACCGCCGCTGCTCAATGCGCTGATCAGCGTCGGCATCGCGCGCGATGGCGGGGCGAAACGGCTGGCCGAGGCGTACCGCCGGATCGCCGCCGCGATCATCGAGTTCATGGCGGCCCGCGAGGCGTTCGGATCGTCGCGGTTCAGTCTCGATCGCGCATCGGCCGAGGTCGATGCCGCGGTCGCGCGCGGCCGCTGCCGGTTCGAAACCAAGGCGCTGTTCAACGAGTTGCGGGAGCGGGCGCGGCTGGCGGTCGGAAAGGCTCCCGGCGCGACCGGCGACCTCGACAAGCTGATGCAGCGGATCCGGGCATTGCGCGAGAAGACGGTCGAGCAAGGGTGCACCGAACAGGAAGCCATGGCGGCGGCCGGGAAGGTCGCGGAATTGCTCGATCGTTACGGGCTGAGCCTGAGCGAACTCGACCTGCGCAAGCAAACCTGCGAGGGGATCGGCGTTGAAACCGGCCGCAAGCGGCGCGGGCCGATCGACGACTGCATGGGCACGATCGCCGTGTTCTTCGATTGCCGTGTGTGGGGGGAAACGGCGGACAACGGAACGCTGCGGTATATTTTCTTCGGCCTGCCCGGCGATGTGCAGGCCGCGGTCTATCTGCATGACCTGATCGTGCTGGCTTTCGCGGGGGGCACGGCGGAGTTTCAGAGAGGCGCGTTGTACGGGCCGCTGGATTCAGGTCAGCGGCGGTCGGCGACGAACTCGTTTCAGATTGGCCTGGCGCACGGGATCATCGAGAAACTGAACACGTTGCGGCGAGCCCGAAACGCGGCACCGAACGGGTCGAACGGGCGCGCTCTGGTGCCGGTCAAACAGTCGATCATCCAGCAGGAATTGGAACGTTTGGGCCTGACCTTGACGCGAGCGAACACACAGCGGCGAAAGGTGGTCAGCGATGCGTTCAGCGCCGGGAAGCAGGCGGGCGCGAAGTTCGAATATCGGCAAGGGATCGAGGCTGGGTCTTGAACAAACGAGACGCGGATGCCGGGGTGGAGGCATCCGCCGCGCAGCAAATCCGCGGTGACGCGGGATAGAAAAAGTCTATTTCACCACATAGCAACCGAGCACACCGAGATTAAGCATGAATTTTGTTCGGCGATTCTTCTCGGTGTGCTCCGTGGCTCCGTGGTGAAATTCTTTCTTTTGGCCGTCGAGGGCGCTGGCTTCGGCGGCGGTGTTCATGGGGCGCCTTTCGGGCCGTTGGGAAGCCGAAGATGGAAATAATCCTGTGATAGGACCGCTTCAGGGGAAATTGAGGGTATCAATGGCAGTCGGGCACCGGCGCCTGGCACTGGAGACCCGTTGCAAACGAGACGCGCGCGCCGCGGAACCGAAACAGCCCCGAGACGTTACATTTCCGGCGAAAATCGTAACTGTAACAACGGGGCATCAGAGTGCGAACACCAGGGATCGACGGACGGGCCAGGGTCCTGGAGCGACACCGCAATCTCAAAATGGCGACCTCCGCGCACGCATACGTGCGTGGGAACACGCTGAAGTTCTACGAGTGGCTGGAAGCGAGCGACAGCACGTTGCCGCAAGGCCCTCCGGTGTGGATCTGTGGCGATTGTCATCTCGGAAACCTCGGGCCGCTCGCCGATATCGACGGGCGCGTCGATATCCAGATCCGCGATCTGGACCAAACCGTCATCGGCAACCCGGCACATGATCTTGTTCGTCTGGGTCTGTCTCTCGCCATGGCCGCGCGAGGCTCGGATCTCCCGGGGGTCACGACCGCTCAAATGATCGAACAAATGATCGCGGGGTATAGCCACGGGCTCGAACATCCAGATCAGCATGTAGACGTCGATGATCCGATGCCGGAGTCCGTGCGCGCGGTGATCAAAATGTCGTTGAACCGGAAATGGAGACATTTGGCGCGGGAACGTATCTCGGATGTCAACCCGACGATTCCGTTGGGGCGGTGCTTCTGGCCCTTGTCCGCCGAGGAGAAAACAGCGATCCGGCTGTTGTTCGAAGACACCGCTCTGCATGACGTGGTGACCGGTTTGCCGCGGCATGACGCACGGAGCACCGTGACGGTGCGTGATGCCGCGTATTGGATGAAGGGCTGCAGCTCTCTGGGCCGGCCGCGCTTCGCGGTTTTGGTTGAAATCCGCGAGGGCGACGGACGCAGATTCGGCCTGGTCGATATCAAGGAAGCCGTCCAGGCCGGCGCTCCGCGCAGCGTCGTGAGCATGCCGCGCGATAATGCCGAGCGGGTGGTGACCGGAGCGCGCGCCATCGCGCCGTTTCTTGGCGACCGGATGCGGGCCGCGCGCCTTCTGGGACGGTCGGTGGTTGTCCGCGAGTTGATGCCGCGGGATTTGAAGTTGCGGATCGATCGGCTGAGCCGGTTGGAGGCGACGCGAGCCGCGCGGTTCCTCGCCGGCGTCGTCGGGCGCGCGCACGGCGGTCAAATGGATGACACGCTGCGGCGCAGTTGGCGAGACGAACTGAACCGCGGCCACGCGACGGAATTCGCCGCGCCATTCTGGCTTTGGGCGAGCGTGGTTGATCTCGTCGCGGACCATGAGGCGGCGTATTTGGAGCATTGCCGACGCTACGCTTTGGCGGAGGCCGCCTGACGCGAACGGCGGGCTGGCCGCGGAATGGGTTGATGTCGCCACGTGCGAATGAATTTATCGTGTCATGGCATGTCGGCGCAAGGTTGAAATGTCACCCGGCGCGCAAAGTAGAAATGTCACCCCCGCCGGCGGCATGGCGTCGCCGTCTGGCAATGATCATTGATCCGCGTTTTAGACATCGCTATGTATCGCGCTTTGAAAGTGCTTTGGCATCCCTCTTTTCAATTTGCTCCCTCGCTGTCGGAGGTAAGTCGTCATACAATTCGTCGACCTGCTTCGGCTGCGTAATCATTCTATCGGCTATTAAATTAACCAACCTAAATAGCCGAGATGCAGTCTCCTTGTCGTCTGTCAGGTCTATTTGTCCGGGATGGACGGCATTGTTCCCAATCACACGAACGATATCTAAAGATCTCTGGAGGCGCTCGTCGAGGCCATCTTTAACGAGAGCCGCTATATCTGCATTCAGGTTTTCACCACCCCTGCCAAGATGCCGGCATAGCTTCTGAACACACAACCTGAGAAGCGCAGCGCTACCGCGCGGCGAAAGATCGAGTATCTCAACCGCCTCAACGAAATCCGCCTTTATGTCGTCCGGCAGGTCGGCGTTAGGCACTACTACTGATTTATGTGCAGGGTATACTAAGCGGTCATGAACCCAGACCGAGGTATCTTTGCAGCTATAACAGTTGCTAATCCACAGATTGCCCACTTCGTTCTGAAGGTTTGCATAATCCGCAGTGTCGAAAAAAATCTTGCCGCCCAACAACTTCGTAAAGTGTATGCGGTATTTCTCCTTGGTCTCGTCATCAATAGAACTCTCGTGTTCAATTCTATCCAAAATGTCAGGAGAGGGAATATTTGGTGCATGATCATTGTCCAGAAAGCGAGGGCGCAGGTTATACCAAGTTTGGTGAGCGATCGCCCCGCAGTGCGGGCATGTGAACGACGCTTTTCCAAGAGTTGGAAGAGACTCCTGATTCAATTTGTTGGACGGCGCTTGAGTCGTCATGGTGTCATCCTCCATATCGTCGCTGGACTGACACTGTAAGTTCGTTCGCTAACATGCATGATTACGCCGCCTCGCGCTGCAAAGCACTGTAGAGAGTTGTGCGGCCAATACCGATGATCTTCGCGGCGTCGGTCGGCCTCGTCCCTTGTTCGATCAGTTTCCGCGCATGTGCCAACCGGTCGGGAGTCAACTTCACCTTGCGCCCGAATTTCACGCCCCGCTTCTGCGCGGCCTTCACACCGGCACGGGTGCGTTCGGCGATCAACGAATGTTCCAACTCGGCCAGCACCCCAATCATCTGCCACATGGCGCGGCCTGCTGAGGTCTCGGTGTCGATTGCCTCGGTCAGTGAGCGGAACTTCACGCCCTGCTGCTTGAAGCCGTCCAGCATGT
>PLSZ01000669.1 GCA_003164305.1 Acetobacteraceae bacterium | reverse complement strand
CGAGATCACCGCCCGCGTGCGCGCGGCCGCAGCACACCACGGTCGGACGGTACGGTTCAGCCTGTCGCTGCGCCCAATTTTGGCGGCGACGGAGGAGGCCGCGTGGGCACGCGCCGATCGGATCAAGGCACGCATCATCAAGCTGCGTCGCAAGGCCGCGCTGAAGGTGACCGATCACGCACCGCCGAACGAAGGTTCACGCCGCCTGCTGGCCGCTGCCGCCGTGGGCGAGCGTCTCGACCAGCGGCTGTGGACCGGCGCCGCGGCGGCGACCGGCGGGCGCGGCAACAGNNCCTGATCCGCGGCTTCGATCCGCTGGACGACGCGATCGACTATGGCCGCGAGCTGTTGCCGCTGACTCGCCAGTTGATCACCGAACGTCAATCGGCGAAAGCCCGGCCCGCGCCGGCACACGCTGCCGAATAACCGACACATCGATCGCATCTCATCACTCTGGAGGTTTCATGAAGGCCACGCCGCTCGCCCGCTTCAAGGTGCTCGATCTGTCGCGCGTGCGCGCTGGCCCGACCTGCGCCCGCATGCTCGCTGATTGGGGCGCGGACGTGCTGAAGGTCGAATCGCCTGAAGGCGATTCCGGCATGGGCGGTGAACGCCACGGCCCGGATTTCCAGAACTTGCACCGCAACAAGCGCAGCCTGCAGCTTAATCTGAAAGCGCCGGAAGGGCTGGAGATCCTGAAGAAGCTCGTCGCCGGCGCCGATGTGCTGGTGGAGAATTTCCGACCCGACGTGAAATTCCGACTCGGCATCGACTACGAATCGCTGAAGCCGATCAACAAGCGTCTGGTGTATGGCTCGATCTCCGGCTTCGGCCAGGACGGCCCTTACCGTGAACGTCCCGGCTTCGATCAGATCGCCCAGGGAATGGGGGGATTGATGTCGATCACGGGGTTGCCGGGGCAGGGGCCGGTGCGGGTTGGCATTCCGGTCGCCGATCTGACGGCCGGCATTTTCGCCGCCATGGGGATCCTGGTCGCGTTGCTGGAGCGTGAGGAGTCGGGGGAGGGGCAGTGGGTCACCAGTTCGCTGCTCGGCGCGCAGATCGCGATGCTGGACTTTCAGGCGGCGCGCTGGACGATCGCGCATGAGGTACCGGGCCAGGCGGGCAACAACCATCCGACCAGTATCCCGACCGGCGTGTTCGCGACAGCCGACGGGCATATCAACATCGCCGCCGCCGGCAATGAGATTTACGTCCGTTGCTGTAAGGCGTTAGGGGTTCCGGAACTGGCGACGGACCCTCGTTTCGCCACCGGTAAGCAGCGGCTGGAAAATCGCGATATCCTGAACGCGGCGATCGAGGCGATCACGCGCGGTAAGACCTCGGCGGAATGGATTGAAAAGTTAAACGCCGAGGGCGTGCCGAGCGGGCCGATTTATAAAATGAACGAAGTGTTCGCCGATCCGCAGGTGAAACATCTGGGGATCGCCCGGAAGGTGCATCACAAAACTCTCGGCGATATCGAGGTGATTGGCCAGGCGATCGAACTCAGCCGCACGCCGTGGTCGATCCGTTCCGCGACGCCGGAACCCGGGGAGCACACCGACGCGGTACTGGGCGAGTTGGGGTATGGGACGGCGGATATTGCGAGTTTGCGAACGAAGAAGGTCGTGTAGCAAGCTATGGTCATGGACCAGCGAAAGCTTAGCCAGCCGCAAAGGAATATGTGTCAAAAGGGCAATATAAACGAGTCAGGGATCATCGCGTGACAAGCGACGCAAGCACTTCCGACAGCCGGATGAGCGGCGTTACGGTGCCGTCATATGACGAGTTACCATGGCCCGCGGTTCGCGCGCTCAAGGCTATGGGAGGCTCCGGAACGAACGAGGAGTTGCTTGCCAAGGTGATTGAGTTGGAGGCATATCTCCCAGAGATTCAGGCTTTCCAACACAACGAAAACAATCGTGAGACAAAGCTCGCGTATAACCTCGCGTGGGCGAAAACTTACCTTAAGAAGGTGGGTGCGGTCGAAAACAGCTACCGCGGGGTTTGGTCTCTTACAAAGGTGGGCGAGACACTCAATGAAGCTGATGTTCGCTCGATTCCAGCACGAGTTCGCAAGCAATTTGTTGACGATAAGCGAACGAAGGAAGCTGCCGTTGCCGCGATTGATGAGAAGCGCATCAGGGAGACGAATTCCGCTGAGGTGAGCCCGGCCGCGGCTCTGGACGCAGACGACATAGAAGCAACTGAACCGCATTGGAAGGATCAGCTTTTAGCTGTTCTTCGTAGGCTTCAATCGGCGGCGTTTGAACGTTTGTCGCAACGTCTTCTCCGCGAAGCTGGATTTCTTAAAGTTGAGGTGACAGGACGAAGCGGAGACGGCGGAATTGACGGTATTGGCGTGCTGAGGGTTAATCTTCTCTCGTTTCAGGTCCTCTTTCAATGCAAGCGATACCAGGGGAGTGTCGGATCGAGCGCGATACGAGATTTCCGCGGAGCCATGGTCGGACGCAGCGATAAGGGGCTTCTGATCACGACCGGAACTTTCACACCTGATGCCAAACGTGAAGCAACCAGGGACGGTGCGCCAGCAATCGATCTGATAGACGGAGATCAGCTGTGCGACCTACTCAAACAGTTGAGATTGGGTGTGCGTACGGAAATGGTTGAAAAAATGGTCGTGGAGTCGGGTTGGTTTGAGAGTCTATAGACCGCGCGCCCTCTCGATCGCCAACAACGGGTCGATCAAAGAGTTCAACCGCCTGTGAATGTGGTAGGTGAAGATCATGAACAAAACCCTGGAACACGCCATCGCCGCGGTTGCCCGCTTGCCGGAGGATGAGCAGGAAACCATCGCCTGCCTGATACTCGAGGAGATCGAGGCCGAGCGCGGCTGGGAAGAGCGGTTCAGCCGTTCCGGACGAAAGCTCGCCGAACTTGCGCGCCAGGCACGCGCCCAGCATGCGAACGGTGAGACAACGGAGATGTCGTTCCCGCCCGAGCCATGATCTCGCGCGCGACGCCGGCGTTCTGGACGTGCTTCTCCCGACTTCCCGGCGAGGTTCAGGCGACCGCCAAGGCCGCTTAAGCCTTGTGGAGTGCCAACGCCCGCCACCCGAGTCTGCATTTCAAGCCCGTACCCTCCGCCGGCGAGGACGTTTGGTCGGTCCGAATTGGCATCCACTGGCGGGCCCTCGGCGTCCGCGAAGGCGATGTGATGATTTGGTTCTGGATTGGGTCGCACGCCGACTACGACAGTTTGATCAGTTGATGGTTTGACGATGGCGGTGATCAGGGCCTGCCCGCCCCCTTCACTCCGCCTCGTCAGGCTCCAGATCCACCGCGACCTTCAAATGATGCGCGCCACCCCCCAGGATCACCCCCTGCACCGGGCTGACGTCGCCGTAATCGCGGCCCCAGCCGAGCAACACGTGCTCATCCTGAACCACGATGCCGTTGGTCGGATCCAGATCGATCCAGCCATGCTCCGGCCCCAGCCACGCGCCTACCCAGGCGTGCGACTGATCCGAGCCCTGCCGGCGTTTATGGCCCGGCGGCGGCTTCGTGCGGATGTAGCCGGAGTTGTAGCGCGCCGGCAGTCCAAGCCCACGTAGCGCGCTCACCATCAGATGGGTGAAATCCTGGCAAACGCCCTCGCGGCGTTTCATCACCTGGGTGACCGGCGTGGAAATCGTCGTCACCCCGGCGCGGAAACGGAATTCCTTGTAAATCCGCCGGTTGAGGTCGCACAGCGCGTCCAGCACTGGCCGGCCTTTCTCGAACGATACCTGAGCGTAATCGCGGGCCTCCGCCACCGCTGGCGCCATTGGGCTGTCGAAGCGAAACTCCGCCGCCGCTCCCGCCTCGACGCTGTGCGCCGCCTCGACCACGGACTCCCAGGGCAGCGTCTTTTCCGGCGGCTTCGGGAACGAAACCTCGACCACCGACTCGGCCGTGACGATGAAATCCGCGTGCGGACGGTCGAGGAACAGCCAGGTCACCATATTGCCGAAATGATCTTCCGCGTCCCGGCGGCGCGATCCTTCCGGTTGCGCGATGATCCGATCGGACAGCACCTGTTGCCACGGCAATCGCCTGGGCCGCAGATGCAGCAGATGCGCCGCGAGATCGACCGGACTGCCATAAGCATAATTGCTGATGTGGCTGACACGATATTTCATGCCGCGCCCGACAAGCCCGCCGGCTCGGCGTCCATCGTCAGGCTCCGCGCGATCGGCAACAAGGTGAAGTAACGGCGGGAGACCCGGTCGGCGACCGATTCGACCAGCGATTCCAGTTCGGACAGCTTGTCCGTGAGGCGCGCGGCCGCCTGCATCTGGTTCGGCGCGCGCAATACGTCGGTGACGATTTCCCGAGATTCCCGCAACGCGCGATCCACCGAGAGCAGCAACGAATCGCCTTCCTCGGTGATCTGCCGCAACAGGTCGCGCATGGCGATCAACTGGAACGCCAGGCCGCGCGGGTTACCCTCGTCGGCCAGGATCAGGTCCAGCGCCGGCGCGGCCTGCATCACCGCGAGATAGCGGCTGCGATAGGTGATGACCGAATCCCGCAGTTCCAGCGCCAGTTGCAATCCTGCCTCGACATGGCCCGGCTGCACCTGGCCGGGTGGTTGTTCCAGCAACTGGCCGAGCTGCTCCAGGATGGCATGGGCCCGCTCCACGCGGCGGCCGAAGTCGAAAAACAACCGGCCGCCGCCGCGCACCATGTTTTCCGCCGCGAGACCAGCGATGGCGGCGGAGAATTGCAGGATGTCGGTGGTCAGAGCGAAGGCCCGCTCAACCGCGCGGGGATCGCTATCGGCGGGCAGTTTGTTCATCGCCTCACCGAGACTGTGCAGGGAGCGGGTGAGGATGGTGTGGACCTCCCCCGTCAGCCGGTCGCGCAGTTGACCGGCCATGTTCGAGACGCGGCCCAGAAGCCGGCGCATCGGGCCCTCGGCGCGGAAGGCGCTCAGCACGGCCGCGTTGCGCGACACCGCGCCATGATCGAACGTGTCCTCGGCGCGGAGCATGGTGGCTTTGCGCAGGCAGGCGGTGAGCAATTCGATGTCCGCGCGTTCATGCGGGCTGGCCGAAGGCCGGGTCACGCGGGGGATCAGGGCGCGCCGCAGCCGGGCGGCTTCCTCCATCCGCTCCAGATACCGGCCCAGCCAATAGAAGTTATCCGCCACGCGACTGGGCAGGTCGCCGGCGGTGCGGCGGATTTCAAGCGGGCGGGTGTCCAGCAGCGGCACGAACCTGGTCGCGGCGGACTCGTCGGGCAGCACCCAGACGTCCTTCGACACCGCGTCGCGCGGCAACCGGCCGGCGATCGCGTCTTCGTCGTTCAGCGCCCGCGCCAGGCCACCCGGCATCAACCGCCAGGTCGTGCCGTCATGGGCCAGGAACATCCGCAGCACGACCGGTCTCGGCACCAGCCCCTCCGGCATGGCGCAGGGGGCGACGGACGGGGTGGGTGCCACCAGGGCCGCGTAATGGGCGGGATTCGCCGCGATCTGAGCGGACAATTCGGCGCGCTTCTCGACGGACAAATGCATCGGCAGGACCGGAACGGAGCCGCCGTCGGTGGCGTGCCGGATGACCCATCCCTCCAGGTCCCGCAGCACGGTCCGCAGATTGGCGCCATCGCCCAGCCAGAGTGTGGCCTGGGACGGGGTGATCAGGTCCTCGCCGAGAATTTGCCGCGCCAGGCCGGGCAGGAAGGCTGCCAGCCCGGGCGATTCGGCGAGCGCGGAACCGGGGTGGTTCACGATGTGCACCGAGCCGGAGCGCATGGCGTCCAGTAAGCCGGGCGGCCCGGCGCCATGCGTCAGTTCCAGCGGATCCATGCGGGATCCCACCTGACGGCGGAGCAGCACGCTGATGCGTTCCAGCCCGCGCAGGGTCTTCAGGTAAACCAGGCCGCCGCGGATGGTCAGATCGCCGGGTTCGACCAGGCCGATCGACAGTTCTCGCGCCAGCAGGACATGCTCGAACCACATCGGATCGGCATGGCCGCCCGACAGCAAGGCGACGCCGCCCTCGCCGGCGGGGGTCAAGGCCCGCAGCGATTCGCCCATGCTCTCCATGAACGGGCGCAGCGGTTCGATCTGCTGGTGCTGGAAGATTTCGGGGATGATGCGGGCGAGGTTGCGGCGGTTCTCCAGCGCGTAGGCGAGGCCGCGCCCCTGGTCGGCGCGATCGGCGACGACGCGCCAGACGCCGTCTGGGCCGCGCATCAGATCGGCGGCATACACGTGCAGGTATCGCACCGGTGAGACATCGGAACCGGCGATCGTGCAGGGCCGCAGGAACGCCGGATTGCCGTACACCAGATCCGGCGGGATCGCCCCCGTCGCCAGCAACGTTCCTGGCCCGTAAATATCCGCCAGGATCGCGTCGATCAGCCGCGCGCGTTGGGCGAGGCCGACTTCCAGGCTGGCGAACTCCTCCGCCGACAGGATCAGCGGGATCGGATCGCAGCGCCAGTTGACCGGCTGGTCGCCGGGCAGCATCGAGGTGATACCTTCCTCGACGAAGGCGCGCTCCAGCAGGCGGGCGCGTTCCGCCAGAGTTTCATGACCGAGACTGAACAGAGTGCCGAACACACCGCGCCAATGGGGACGCACGCCACTGGCGCCGTCGACCATTTCATCAAGGGCGAGGGGTTGGTTCATCGACTCGTTCATGCGTCAGGGGCGGAGCGTGCCCGTTCGGCATGTGTTTTGTCCATGGGGGATTGGCCGGTCGCCATGCGAGTGATCAGTTGAAAGCCATGCCTCGGCATCGCGGGGACGCCAAGGCATGACGATATCCAGTGTTTCCGGCCGCGTCATCATCGCCGGTCACGCGATGTCACGAACGGATCGCCGTGGTCTGGCGGAAGGCGGAAACGGCGAGCCTGACCCCGCGGTTTCTTCACATCGTCGCGACGGTTACCAATTGACCACGGTCGCGAACAGGAAGGCAGCCGCGCGGACGCCGTTTTCGCAACGCTACCGCATGCTGGCACCGGTGGTCCCGTTACTCGGTCACCGCGACGGGCTGGCGTGGTGGCGAGGCTACTTCTCGCTCCGCGACGTCCGGCCGCTCCAAACGAATATCCAGCGGGTGACGGAAACTCATGACCGTGACGGGAGGCATCATGCGGATGCCGGCCTCCTGGAACGCGATTTTGACCCGCCGGTTGAATTCCCGCTGCACCCCCCAGCGCGCCGAGTCCGTGCACACGATCTGACCGGCCAAGGTCACCGTGTTGCCATCGACCCGATCGACACCCCAGAGTTGCAGGTCGCTCAGCATGCCATTCGCGAACGCTTCCTCGCCGCGCATCCCGGTCACGACGTCCGTCAGCACGGTGCTGACGCGGGCGATATCCTCCTCGTAATCGACCGTGACCGAAACGGCGGCATTGCCCAGTCCGCGGTTGGAGTTGGTGACGGTGGAGACGGAACTGAATGGGATCAGGTGCACCGATCCGTCGCCGGCGCGCAGCCGCAGTGTGCGAATCGAAAGATTTTCGACCGTGCCGGAAAGGCCGCCCGCGGTCACGTTATCTCCCACCTGCATGGCGTTCTCGATCAACAGGAAGATGCCGGTGATGAAATCCTGCACCAGTTTCTGGGAGCCGAAGCCGATCGCCACGCCGAAGATGCTGGCGCCGGCCAGCAGCGGCCCGATGTTGACGCCGAGTTCGCTCATCGCCGTCAGCGCGATCAGCACCATCAGAGTGATCAGCAGCGTATTGCGCAGCAGCGGAACGACCGTGCGGAGGCGGGCGGCGCGGACCGCCGCGCCTTGTCGCGCGAGGTCGTCCAGGTACACCTGCATCGCGACATTGATCGCCTCCCACAGCGCGATCGCGACGGCCAATGTCATGATCAGCGTGACCGCCGAACCCGCCAGCCGGCCGCCCAGGGCGCCACGGCTGAACCAGTCAAGCGCGTCCACACCCCAGACCTGCAACAGAGCCACCGCGGCGACCGCTCCGATCACCACGCGGAGTAGGATGCGTAACGGGCTGTGATAGCGCGCGGCCCGTTGTTCGATGCGCGAGAAGCGGGACGAGTCGGTTTCCGACAGGGAAAACCCGCGGTCCAGCGCGCCGATCAGCACGATGTCGGCGACCCGCGCCGCCAGTCCGACGAGGATGGTCGAGAGCATGAAGCGGATCAGGTGCTCGAACCCGTCGGCGGTTTCCGCGGCGTAGATGATCCACGAAGCGATCAGGAAGATGATCACGTAGACGTGCCAGACACTCGCCAGCATGTGGCGCACGCCGCCGAGCCGGCCGCCGCCGGAACCCTCCAGCCACCCCGCGACGCGGGTCCTGCATTGCAGCACCATCGCGATGAGCATCAGGTGCGTGAGCAGGCCGATCAGACGCAAAGCCCCTTGCTGGGTATCGCTGTCCATGCCGAACAGCAGCGCGAGTTGGGACACCGCGTAACCGAAGACGATGACGATCGCGATCCGCCTCACCCAGGTCATCAGGTAGTGAGCGGCGGCGTCGGAAACCGGCAGCAGGCGTAGGCGCGCCGAGGGGGCGCCGAAGGTCGCCCGCGCCACGCCGCCGACAATTCGAATAACGAAATAGGCATCGACAACCGCCAACGTGACGGTACGAACGGATTTGGAAGCGGCGAGCGGCGTGCCGAGAAGCACGGTCGCGAACGCCAGAAAGGCGAGCGGCGGCAGCAGATCCACGGTCGCCGCCATCAGAATGAACGGCAGCCGCCGCAGCAATAACCACCCGTCCCCCGAGGGGGCGACCGAGGCTGGGGCGACCGAGGTTGGGACGTTTGGGGCGGGCACCGCGATTTCGGGCGTAACCGGTGTCGCCTCCTCGTTATCCTCGGGCAATACGGGCTCGACGGCCGGACCCTGACGATGCGCGTCCGCCGCGAGCGCATCGTAGAACCGGTGCGTCAGGCGCCAGACCAGGAATTCTCCGGCCAGCGCCAGCAGCACTACGCAGAGCAACCGGCCGGCGGAGATCGCTCCTTTGAACAGGGTGTCGGGATCCTGGCCGACCTCACGCATCCAGCGGAGCAAATCGGGAATGTTGGCGATGCCGCGCACCGCCAGCAGCAGACTGCCCGAGACGGTGTCGGCCAGATCCGCGCCGTGCGCTATCAGTTGCGCGCCGAGACTGTCGGGCTTGAGGGCGACAACCGCGGTGGTGGCAGGCCTGGCCGCCGCCGGGGCGGCGGGGGCGGGGGCGGACGTCGCCGCGTTGGCGGCCGGCCGGGTGGCGCCCGTGGACGCGGCAGCGGCTTCACGCAGGTTTTCCAGCGTCGCGATCAGCGCGGCCCGGCGGTTTGGATCGTTCAGCGTGTCGATGAGTTGCTGCGTCTCCACGGCGCTCATCGCGGCCGAATGCGCGTCCGTCCGTGTCGCGGGGTTACCGGCATGGGGCGAGGCATCGGTGGCGCCGGTGTGAGCTGGCTCGGCGACGGCGGGCGGCGGGCTGAACCGTCCGACCGCGACGCACAAGAGCAGCAGGACGAGCACTGACGAACGAAGATCTGGGCGCATGGGAACTCCTCATCCGCCAGAACGCGTGAGGCCGGGATA
>PLSZ01000503.1 GCA_003164305.1 Acetobacteraceae bacterium | reverse complement strand
GGCGGAAGCGGATCGCCTGATGCCAGCGGTCGGCGTCGGGCAACTGATAGAAATTGTCGTAGGCACCGGGAAAGCCGCGCGAGCGGGTGATCGGGGTCGCGGCGATGGTGGCTCGGCGGGCGAACAGATGCACCGCGGCGGCGCCATGCTCCAGCGCCACGCCGGCGGCGTCGAAGGCCGAGGCGGCGGCGCCGATCACGGCGACGGTCTTGCCTTTGAGGGCGGCGAAATCGGTCGGATCCTCGGTGTGGGCATACAGGTTTCGCGGCAGGTTCCGGGTCAGCACGTCGGGGATGTATTGGCCGCCGGAGCCGGAGAATCCGGTC
Source organism: Acetobacteraceae bacterium (assembly GCA_003164305.1). Next base: position 7,600 of record PLSZ01000503.1, on the reverse strand, counting down.
GCCAGAATGAGTTTTCGGGTCGTTTCGGTCACGGGACCGTTGGGTGTTTGAAGGTGCAGGCGGAAATGATCTCCGACCGGTTCGATCCGGGTCAGGCGGATGTGATATCGCGGTGCGATGTTCAGAAATTGCTTGTACCAACTCAGATATGCGGCCCATGCGACACGGGGGACGCGGTCGATGGCGGCGTAGGCGTCCTGACCATGGCGGGCTTCGTACCAGGCCTGGAAACTCAACGCCGGAATGCCGAGTTCGGGGCCGGGCAGCGCTTTGGGGGTGCGTAGCAAATTCATCCGCGCGGCGTTGAGCCAGATGCCGGCTCGGGTTTCGTCGGGCGCGGCTTCCAGGATGGTGACCTTGCCAATCCCCGCCCGGCGCAGCGCGAACGCCAACGCGCAACCGGTCTGGCCGCCACCGACGATCGTTACGTTGTGGTCGATGCCTTCGCGATCAGGCACCCAGTTGGCGGGATCCGGGCCGATCAGGCGCAGCGCGTTCCTGGCATCGGCGTCCGGATCGGTCATATCGATCGTCCCGACGTAAACGCGGAGTCGAGGCGCGGATCCCACAGGCGGACTCCGCCCGTGATCCCAGCTTCATTCGGAACGATATGGATGTTTGGTTCCAGCGCGAATTTGATGTTGCGCGCGTTGCCGCCGCCAAGGTGCAGCAGATCGTAATTGGTCAGGTCTCGGACGCAGGCCAGCGCCCGGGCGACGCGAAGGTTCCAGCGCTTGCGGCCGATCTCTTTCAACGCGGCGTCGCCGACATACTGGTCGTAATCCTTATCGGTGCGGATCGGATGATGCGCCAGTTCCAGATGCGGGGTCAGGCGGCCGCTGTCGAACAATGCGAATCCGAAACCAGTGCCCAGTGTGATGACGCATTCGAGGCCGGAGCGGGTGATGACGCCGAGGCCATGCACCGTGGCGTCGTTGAGCATGCGCACCGGTTTTCCCAGGCGGTCGGTCAGCACGGCGGCGAGCGGGTAATCTCGCCAGGCGGCGTTGCCCAGGTTGGGCGCCGTCATCACGTGTCCGGCGCGAACGACACCGGGAAATCCGACGGAAATCCGATCGAATTCGCCCATGGGTTCGACCAATGTTCGCAGCGCCTCCACCACCGCGTCGGGGGAGGCTTTCCTGGGCGTGGGGACGCGGCTGTGCGGAACGACAAGGTTTCCGTCGTCGTCGAGCACGCCGGCTTTCAGGCCGGTGGCGCCGATATCGATGGCGAGGGTCAGGGGCATTTGGCGTTATCCTGTCGGTCTGGCTCGCAGAACGCGCCAGATTCCGTCGATGGCGGCGACGTCTTTGTCACCCACCGCCAGGATGCCTCGGACGAAGACGAGACCTCTGGTGGCGCGCGTGACCTCGCCGCGCAGTTCGACGAAATCGCCTGGCGTGACGGCGGCGAGGAAGTGGGTGTTCATTTGGATCGTGACGCACGGCGCGCGTTGGGCGGCTTCCCAGGCGTAGATGCCGAGGGTGTGGTCGGCGAAGGTCATGAGGATGCCGCCGTGGACGGCCCCTTGCGGATTGGCGTGTTCGTTTATCGTGAGAAGTGCGTAATGCCAGTTGTTGTCGGCACGTTTGGCCCAGGGAAGGCCGATCGAGGAGGGCATGGCGTTGGTGCGCATGGGGCGCCAGCCGAGGGCGGCGGGATCGACGGCGGGATCGGTCATGCGTGGGAGTCCGGATCGGATGGCCGGGTCGGGCCCGGCCATGACGAGACTTGGGGGTTGAAGGTGGCGCCGGTCATGCGTGGGATTTCGCGGCGGATGGCGAGGTCAGGTTCCATGTGCATCAAGATAAGCGCCGGACAGGCTCGAGAGTACCCCCGCCGTCATGCTCGGGCTCGACCCGAGCATCTGTGGAAGCGCCCCGAGGGTCGAAAATCGGCGCCGTGCATGATGCGAGCGATCCTCGGCTCAAGGCCGAGGATGACGATAAATTGAAGATCGTGCTCTGTCCGGGGCTTATCTTGATGCTCACGGGGTCAGGCTCCGCCATGACGATGCTTTTGGCGGTGGGGGTCATGCGTTCGCCTCGTTCAGATGGCAGGCGCTGTGGTGGCCGGGGGCGATTTCCAGCGTGGCGGGCATTTCGACAGCGCAACGAGGTATCGCCGAGGGACAGCGCGGGTGGAAGTGGCAGCCGGCGGGCGGGTTCATCGGGCTGGGGATTTCTCCGGTGATGGCGGTGAAACGGTGCTTTCTGGCATCGATACGCGGGACCTCGGCCAGCAAGGCGCGGGTGTAGGGGTGGTTGGCATGGGCGAAGATTTCCTCGGTCGGGGCGGATTCGACGATACGGCCGAGATACATGATCAGCACGCGATCCGACAAATGCTCGACCACGCCAAGGTCGTGACTGATGAACAGATAGGTTAAATCCAGGTCGCGGCGCAAATCCATGAACAAATTGAGGATTTGCGCCTGGATGGAGACGTCCAAAGCGGCGACGGCTTCATCGCAGACCAGGAAGTCGGGTTGCACGGCCAGAGCGCGGGCGATGCCGATGCGCTGNNCGCTGGCCGCCGGAGAACTGGTGCGGGTAGCGACGCTTGAACGACGGATCGAGACCGGCGCGGTGCAGTTGCGCGTCGAGGTAGCTGTCGAAGTTGGCGCGGCTGACGAGGCCATGCGTTAAGGGCGCCTCTCCCACGATGTCGGCGACGCGCAGGCGGGGGTTCAGCGACGCGTAGGGGTCCTGAAAGATCATCTGGACTTTCAGTTTTGCCGATTTCGCGTCGCGGCCGGCCAGCGTGGCGATGTCGCGGCCGTTGAACAGGATCTGGCCTTCGGTGGGCGGCATGATGCCGGCAACCATGCGGCCGAGCGTGGATTTGCCGCAGCCGGATTCGCCGACGAGGCCGACGACCTCGCCGCGGTGGACGGTCAGCGACACGTCATCGACGGCGCGGACGGTTTCGTTGCGCGGTTCAGAGCCCAGTCGACGGGAAATGGAACGGGTGAGGCGCGCGGCGGTGTCGTAGGTGGGACCGAAACGTTTGGAGACGTGGCGCAGTTCGATGATGGGTTCGGTCACGCGGTCTGCTCCAGCATCGGGTGGAAGCAACGCAGGACGCGGCCCTCGGTTGGTTCGGCGGACGGTTCGATTTCGCAGGCGGTGTTAGCGTGGGCGCAGCGCAGGCGGAACGCGCAACCGGTTGGCAAAGACAGCAGATTTGGCGTCATGCCGGGAATTTGCCGCAGCCGTTCCCCGCGCTTGTTGCGACTCGGGACGCTGCCGATCAGTCCGTGCGTGTAAGGATGCAAGGGCCGGTCGAGGATGGTGGCGGCGTCGCCGGATTCGACGACCCGGCCGGCGTACATCACCGCGATCTGGTCCGCCAGGCCGGCGATCACCGACAGATCGTGGGTGATCCAGATCAGCGCGGTGCCGTGCTCGCGGGCGAGCTTCTGCACCTCGGCCAGAATCTGCGCCTGGATGGTGACGTCNNGGCGATGGCGACGCGCTGGCGCATGCCGCCGGAGAACTGGTGCGGATAGGAGCGCAGCCGTTCGTCGGGGCTGGGAATGCCGACCATGCCCAGAGCATCGCGCGACCGGCGGCGGGCTTCGTCCCGGGAGACCTTGTCGTGCGCGAGAACGGTCTCGATCATTTGCGTGTCAATCCGGAGAACCGGGTTCAACGTCATCATCGGGTCCTGGAAGATCATCGCGATGCGGTTGCCACGCAACGATCGCATCTCGCGTTCCGACAGATGCGCGAGGTCCTGGCCCTGATACCAGATCGATCCGCCGGCGATCCGTCCCGGCGGATCGACGAGGCCGATGATGGAAAACCCAGTGACGGTTTTGCCGGAGCCGGATTCTCCGACAAGGCCAAGCACCTGGCCTCGGTTGACCGAAAACGACACGTCGTCCACCGCTTTCACCACACCGGCGCGGGTGAAGAAATGCGTGCGGAGGTTTCTGACTTCGACGGTCGCGTTCATCGTTTCAGGCGCGGATTGAGCACGTCGCGCAACTGATCGCCGACGAGGTTGATCGACATGATGGTGACCAGCAAAGCGATGCCGGGATAGAAACTGATCCAGTATTTGCCGGAGAGCATGTACTGGTAGCCGTTGGCGATCAGCAGGCCGAGCGACGGCTCGGTGATGGGCACGCCGAGGCCAAGGAAGGACAAGGTGGCCTCAAGCGCGATGGCGCGGGCGACCTGTTGCGTGCCGATGACGATCATCGGCGGCAGGCAGTTCGGCAACAGATGGCGGAACATGATGCGCCATTGCGGTAACGCGAGACATTCGGCGGCTTCGATGTATTCGCGTTGGCGTTCGACCATCGCGGTGGCTCGGACGGTGCGGGCGTAGTAGGCCCATTCGACGATGACCAAAGCGAGCACGACGTTCATCACGCCCTTCCCGAGCACGGCCAGGATCATCAGCGCGACGAGGATGGATGGGAACGACAATTGCAGATCGACGAGACGCATGATCGCGGTGTCGGTCCGCTTGCCGACGAAGGCGGCGAGCAGGCCCAACGATGTGCCGACGACGCCGGCGAATAGCGCGGACCCAACGCCGACGGCAAGACTGATGCGCAATCCGTAGAGCATGCCGGAAAACATGTCGCGGCCTTGGTCGTCGGTACCCAGGATGAAGGTGTAACCGACCATCGATTTCGACCCCGGCGGCAGGCGGCCGTCCATGATGTCGAGTTGCGCGAGGTCGTAGGGATTCTGCGGCGCGATCAAACTGGCGAAGATCGCCAGCAGCGCGATGATGACGAAAATCACCAGACCGACCAGCGCGAGTTTGGATTCGGCGAACTCGGAGACGAAGCGGCGGAACGGGGTTTCCTCGCGGGTCACAGCGGTCGCGCTCATGATTTGCGCTCCAGGCGGACACGGGGATCGAGCAGCATGTAAAGAATATCGACGACCAGGTTGATGGCGATGAACAACAAGACGATCATCATCAGATAGGCGACGATCACCGGGCGGTCGAGCACGTTGATGCTGTCGATGATCAGCTTGCCCATGCCGGGCCAGGCGAAGACGCTCTCGGTGACCACGGCGAAGGCGATGGTGGAGCCGAGTTCCAGGCCGAGCACGGTGACCACCGGGATCATGATGTTTTTCAGCACGTGGACGAAGATGACGCGGGCCGGCGACAGGCCTTTGGCGCGGGCGAATTTAACAAAATCCATCGGCAGGGTTTCCCGGACTCCGGCGCGCGACAGGCGAAGAACCAGGGAGATATTGAACAGCGACAGGTTCAGCGCGGGCAGGAACATGTGGCGCAAACCGTCGATGGTCAGGAACGACCAGGGGACGCCGAAGATCGTTTCGGTGGCGCCGCGGCCGGTGCTCGGAAGCCAGCCCAATTGCACGGCGAACACCATGATCAGCATCAGGCCGACCCAGAAACTGGGGAGCGAAAAGCCGAGAATACTGCCGGCCATGATCGTGCGGCCGAGGAAACCGTTGGGTTTCAGCCCAGCGTAAAGTCCCAGTGGCACACCGAAGATGACGGAGAACAGCACGGCGGTGACAGCGAGTTCCAGCGTCGCGGGCATGCGTTGCGCGATCAGTTTCAACGCCGGCTCGTTAAAGACGAAGCTGCGGCCGAGGTCGCCGTGCAAGGCGTCCCACAGGAAATACGCGTACTGGCGCCACAAGGGTTGATCCAGTCCCATGCTGGCGATGATGCGCGCGCGCTCGGCCTGGTCGGCTTCGGGGGAGATGAGGATATCGACGGGATTGCCGATGACGTGGACGCCGACGAAGACGATCACGGTCATCGCGAGGACGACGAAACAAGCCTGGATCAGGCGGCGAATCAGCCAGGTGATCATTTGGCCTCGCGCACGCCCATCGCCAGGGTGGCTTCATCGACCCGCGGCTCGTAGGTCAGGCCTTTCTTCGTAGCCCAGATGTTCTTTTGCAAATGCAGCTCGATGACGGGGACGTCGTCCATGGCGGTTTTCATCGCCGTCTGGATGATCTTCTCGCGGGCGTCGTCGTCCATGGTGCCCATGGCCTGATCGATCAGTTTGTCTACCTCGGGATTGGAATACCGTCCGCGGTTGGCGGTGCCGAGGCCCCGCGCGGGGTTCCAGGTGGCGAGTTGGGCGCGTAACGGATTGAGGCCCTCGCCGCTGCCGACGCCCCAGCCGAGCAGGAAGACGGAGAATTCCAATTTGCCGGCGCGGGCGACGAAGGTGTTCCAGGGCATCGCGTCCACCGTGGTCTGGACGCCGATGCGTTGCCAGAACTGCGCCACCGCCTGGATGATTTTCGCGTCGTTGACGTAACGGTCGTTGGGGCCGTGGATGGTGACGCGCAGGCCCTTGGGATAGCCGGCCTCGGCGAGCAACGCTTTGGCGCGATCGGGTTCGTAGAGCGGCGGCTTCAGGTCGGGCACGTAGCTGTAGGAGCCAGGCCGTAGGTACTGGCCGGTGGGGATCGCGGCGCCCTCCATCACGCGATCGACGATGGCCTGGCGATTGATCGCCAATGACAGGGCCTGCCGCACGCGGAGGTCGTTCAACGGGTTCTTGTCCAGCGTTTCACCGTTCGGGCCGGTGACGAATGGCGTCGGACCGGTGTGGGAGTGGTCCAGCCACAGGAAGATGGAGCGGTTGCTGACCACCTCGGCCAAAGTGACGCGCTGGTCTTTGCGCAGCGACGGTAAATCGGTGGGCGGCACGAACTCGATGATGCCGACATCGCCGGCGAGCAAAGCGGCGGTGCGGGCGGCGTCGTTGCTGATGATACGATAGGTGACGTGCTTCCAGCGCGGCTTCTCGCCCCAATAGTCATCATTGCGCTCCATCTCGATGCGGTCGCCGGGCGTGAAGGAGACGAACTTGTACGGGCCGGTGCCGATGGCGTCCTTGCCGCTGTTGAAATCCTCGGTGGCGGGGTCGGGGCCGAGTTCGTGCGGGATGATGAAGATGTTGCCGAGATCGTTGGGCAGCAGAGGATACGGCCTGTCGGTGTGCAAAAGGATGGTGTGGGGATCGACGATTTCGGTGCCGGTGACGGCCTTGGTGTAGATCGAATACGACGCCGGACTGTTTTTCACGTGGGGGACGCGGGCCAGGGTGTAAGCGACGTCCTCGGCGGTGAACGGGGTGCCGTCGTGGAATTTGACGTCGCGCAGTTTGAACTCCCAGGTGTGGTCGTCGCGGGTTTTCCAGGTCAGCGCGAGAGCGGGGATCATGGTGCCGCCGGCGTCGCGGGTCACCAGGCGTTCGAACACATGGGCGCTGAAGGATTCGTTGGGCGCAAAGGTGTGGTAGTGCGGATCGACGCTGGTCACCGGCGCGGACGAGGCGATGCCCAGTGTCTGCGCATGGGTGTGGCCCAGGAACAGGACGAACGACAAGGATAGCCCGGACAATGCCCGGAACACTGGATGCATTTTTGTCCCCCTGAACTCCCCGTGCCTGGACATTAGCCATAACGACGATGGCGGGCTACCAGTGGGGGCAGACGATAAGGTCGGCGTCGAGGTCGGCGGGTCGTCGCGGTGTTCGTCGAGCGGTGGTTGATGGTCCGGTCGAGACGAACCATGACGGTTTGGGAGATCAGGTTGATGATCCGGTCGAGCCGGGCCATGCCGG
>PLSZ01000078.1 GCA_003164305.1 Acetobacteraceae bacterium | reverse complement strand
CCCAACAAGCCGGAGGATGACGAATGCAAGCCGGAGGATGCATTGGAGAGGCCGTTCGGCGAAATGAGAACCGCCGCCATCGCTCAGTCCGCCCCGTACATGCGGCCGCTGCCGAGATAGACTTCCCGGACCTCAGGATCCTCGCGCACCAAAGCCGGCGGGCCGGAGGCGATGATGCGGCCGCGGTTCAGCACCAGAACGGTGTCGGCGTGGCGGAACACCGTGTCCATGTCGTGCTCGGTGAACAGCACGGCGACGCCGCGTTCCCGCACGATCTCGGCGGTCAGCGCCATCAATGCCACACGCTCCTTCGGGGCCATTCCCGCGGTCGGCTCGTCCATCAGCAGCACACGCGGCTCGTTGGCCAGCGCCATCGCGAGTTCGACGCGTTTGAGGTCGCCGTAAGCCAGCACGCCGCAGCCGCGCTTCGCCTGTTCCGCCATGCCGACACGTTCCAGCAGCGCCATGCCCTCATCCGCGCACACCAATTCCACGTTCGCGGTGAACGAACGCAGGCGGCCATGATGCGACATCAGCGCCACCTGGATGTTTTCCAGCACCGTCATGGAGCCGAAGGTCTGGGTGATCTGGAAAGTGCGTCCGATACCGGCCCGTGACATCGCTTTGGGCTCCAGCCCGGTGACCTCGCGCCCGTCCAGCAACACATGGCCGGCGGTGGGCTTCAACTGGCCGTTCAATATGTTGAAGCAGGTGGTTTTGCCGGCGCCGTTCGGGCCGATCATCGCGAGCAATTGTCCGGCGTCCACATCGAAATCGACGCCGTTCACGGCGAAGTTGCCACCGAAGTTCTTTCTGAGGCCGCGAGCGGACAGCAGCGCCATCAGTGCCGCTCCGGCGCCAGCGCGGGCAACGCGGGGGAAGCCGGCGATTGAACGGCGGTCAGATGCCGGCGGCGCGCCAGGCGGGCCCGAATTTGGTCGACCGCTCCCTCCAGGCCACGCGGCAGGAATAACGCGATCAGGATCAGCGCCACACCCATGACGGTGGGCCAGCGGACGAACTCGATCTGCACGTAGATCTTCAGCGCGCGGTACATCACGGCACCGAAAAGCGGTCCGTTCAGGGATTGCATCCCGCCCAGAAGCGCCATGACCAACGCGTCGAAGGACGAGGCGACATCGGCATAGGCCGGAAACGCGCTGCCTTTCAGATACACCATCAGCACGCCAGCCAGCCCTGCGAATACGCCGGAGACGACAAAGCCGATCCAGCGCTGCAAAGCGATGTGGATGCCCACGGCCTCGGAGCGCAAGATGGAGTCGCGTGCCGCGCGCAGCCCGTAGCCGAGGGGCGCGAAGACGATATGACGCATCGAAATGATGCCACCGCCGCACAACACCAAAGTGATGTAGTAATACGAGACCGTATTCGCGGCCCATGCCGGCGGCCAAACGTTCAGAATTCCGTTGTCGCCGTTGGTGACCGCGTACCACTGATAAAGCACAGCCCAGACCAGTTGTCCGAACGCGAGGCTTAGCATCGCCAGGCGGATGCCGCCAACGCGGATGTAGAAGAAACCGAACACCGCCGCGGACAGGCCGGCGCAAAGTGGGCCAGCTACCAGCGCCACGCCAAGCCCGATACCCAGATCACGCAACAACAGCGCCGCGGTGTACATTCCGATCGCGAAAAAAGCCGCCTGGCCGAACGAAATCATCCCCCCGGGCCCGCCCATGAACCAGAAACTGAAGGCGAACAAAGCGTAGATCAGTGTCTCGCTGATCGTGCTCAGGCCGAAGTTGCCGGCGTAAAGCGGAGCCGCGGCGAGGATCAGCAGCATGGCCCCCCACGCCAGCCGCGCGACCCGTCCGGCGCGGCGCGGCGGGGCACCCACGCCCGCGGGATCTTTCCAGTCGTGGCCAAGATGTTTTCCAAGCAGTCCGTTCGGCCGCACCACCAGAACCGCCGCCATCATGATAAACACCAGGACCAGCGAGAATTGGGAGAACGCGACGGCGCCCAGTGCGGTGATCAGGCCGACCATGATGGAGGCGAGAAAGGTGCCCGCTATGCTGCCCATGCCGCCGATCACGATCACCGCGAAGGCCAGGATCACGATATCCAGGTCCATCCCGAGATGGGCCGGCTGCGTCGGGATTTGCAGCGCGCCCGCCAGCCCCGCAAGCGTCGCGCCCATCACGAACACGCCGGAGAACAGCCAGCGCTGGTCCACGCCGAGCGCCGCCACCATCTCCCTGTCCTGTGTCGCGGCGCGCAACTTCACGCCCCAAAGGGTCTTGTGGAAGATCAGCCACAGGACCAGCACCAGCACGACGCTGGTACCCAGGATGAGGAAGTTATACTCGGGGAAACGCCTTCCCATGATCTTTACCGCGCCGGCCAGGCCGGGCACGCGCGGTCCGAACAACTCGTAAGGCCCCCAGATCACCTGGGTCAGGTCCCGGATGATCATGAACAGGCCGAAAGTGGCGATTAGTTGCAGGTGATGCGGCGCGGTGTAGAGCCGGCGAAACATCGTCATCTCGATCGCCAGCCCGAACAGCCCGACTGTGCCGGCGCTCAGCGCCACCGCCAGAAAGAACCAGACTGTCCCCTGGGGAAACGCCGTAACCAACGTATAGGCCAGGTAGGCGCCCAGCATGTACAGCGAACCATGCGCGAAGTTCGATGTGCGAGACACGCCATAAACGATCGACTTGCCGGCGGAGACGATAAACAGGTTGGCCGCGATGACCAACCCGTTCAGCGTCATCAGGACAAGTTGCGCCGCATCCAAAACAGCGTCGCTCCGCCGCCGGTCAGTCGTTCGATCCGGCCGGCCGCCACGTCAACGCCTCCGCGACCGGCGGGAGGTAATCGGCGCCGTCGAGATATTTCCAGTTCACCAGCACGCCTTTGCCGTCCTTCAGCGCGAGTTCGCCGATCCAGGAACCCAGCGTGGATTGATGATCGTCGCGGATCGTCAACCTGCCGACCGGACTGTCGAATTGCAGGCCCTTGAACGCGGCGATCAGCTTCTCGGTATCCGTCGATCCCGCTTTGGCGATGCCGGCGGCCAGAGCTTTCACGGTGGTGTAGGCGATCAGCGCGCCCATGCGCGGGTAATCGTTGTACCGCGCCTCGAAGGCGTCACGGAAGCGCTTGTGGTCGGGGCGATTGTCGTCAGACCAGGCGTATCCGGTCACCCACCAGCCGACGGGCGTGTCGCCTTTCAGCGGGTCGAGGTATTCCGGCTCCCCGGCCAGGGTGCTGACCACTTTGACATCCTGCCAGAAGCCTCGCGTGTTGCCTTCGCGCACGACCGCGAACAGGTTGGCGCCGAACAACGTGTTGAACACGCATTCCGGTTTCATCTGCTCCAGTCCATCCAGGACGGAACCCGGATTCACCTGGCCGATGGGTACGATTTCGGTACCGGCCCAGTCCACACCGGGTTTCAATTTGTTGAGGAAATTCTTGAAGTTTTCCACCGTGTCGCGCGACGCATCGTCCGGCGAACTGAGAATAGCCCAGCGCTTGCATGGCAGTTCCGCCGCCTTGCCGGCGATCATGTTGACCAGTTCATAGGTCGGGTTGCGGATGCGGAAAACGTAACGAGACCCCTGCTGCCACGTGAGCTTGTCGGTGAGCGGCTCGGCGGCGAGGAAGAACATCTTCGATTGCGTGACCACGTTGGCGACCGCGAGCGCGACCGGCGAGAAGAAGGTGCCCGCCAGCACGTCCACTTTTTCGTTGTCGATCAGTTCCTTCGCCTGGCGCACGCCCTCGGCGGGGGAGAACGTGTCGTCGCGGAAGAACACCTGCAATGGCCGCCCGAGTACGCCGCCCGCGGCGTTCACTTCATCCACCGCCATCTCGAACCCCTTCCGGTAGGAGACGGTGAACACGGCGGCTGGGCCGGTGTAGGAATTGATCTCGCCGACTTTGATCGGCGGTCCCTCCGCGTGCGCGGCGGCGCAGATCAGAAATGGCGCCAGGGCGACCGCCAGGATGCCACGCACGGACAATTTTTTCATTCTCAACCCCTCATATTCGGGCCCCGCGCATTTTTCGTGGGTTCGCGGAGCTTCGCTGCCGGCATGCGCTGCGTTGCAGCATGCGACCTTAACGACAAGCCTGGCCGCACTTCAACCGCTATTATTGAGCATACACCATAAATAAAGTTCATTCGCCGTCATTCGCTTCGGTGACCTTGAGCAACAGGAACTCCAGCGCCAGACGCTCCGCCACATTAAGCGGCGCCAGCGTGGCATCGGATATGCGGGGCATGACCGGTTCGATGATGGCGAGGTAGCGATGCCCTGGCGGCTCCAGCCGCACGATCACCTTGCGCTTGTCGGCCGGGTCGTCGAACAGCGCGATCATGCCGCGCTGGCGCAACCGCTCCACGACACCGCGAGTGGTGGCCGGGTCCATGGCGGCGGCGCGGCCAAGCTCGGTGAGCGAGCAGGGGCCGAGGCGCCGAATGGTGGTCAGCGCCGCGCTTTGCACCGACGTCATCTGGGGATCCGGGCACATGGTCTGCCAGAGCGCCTGATTTTTCTGATAGAACTTTCGAAGCAGGAAGCCGATCGGCGGCCACTGGTCGTCCGTCGCGTTCGGATCGTCCGCCATTTCAGGTGCCGACCCGCGCGGCTTCATCGTCCGGATAACGCGCGCCCGACACGGCCTCCGGCACAAACAGCGCGTCCAGTTCGGCGATCTGAGCCGGGCTCAGTCGCACGTCGGCGGAAGCGGCATTCTCCCGGACGAATTCCGGGCGGCGCGTGCCTGGGATCGGCACGACGGGCGCATCGGCCGTGCCCTTGGCGATGAGCCACGCCAGGGCGATCTGTCCCGGCTTCGCGCCCCGGGCTTTCGCGAAATCGCGGAGCGCATCGACGAGCCGCTGATTCTGTCCGACCGCCTCGCCCTGGAAACGCGGCAGGCTGGCGCGGAAATCGCCGGGCGACAGGTTTTCCACGACCAGGGTCCCGGTCAGGAACGCGCGCCCGAGTGGGCTGAACGGTACGAAGGTAATGCCGAGCTCGGAGCAAATCGGCAGCACATCGTCCTCCCTTTCCCGCATCCACAACGAATATTCGCTCTGCAACGCGCTGATCGGGTGAACCGCGTGCGCCGCGCGCAAGGTCGCTTCGGACACTTCCGACAAGCCGAGCAGGCGAACTTTGCCGGCTTCGACAAGGCGTGCCATGGCGCCGACTGATTCCTCGATCGGCACCGCGGGATCGCGCCGGTGCATGTAGTAAAGATCAATCACCTCGACGCCGAGCCGCCGCAAGGACGCGTCGCAGGCCCGGGGGATATAGCGTGGATCGTTGTTCACCGTGCGCGGTCCGTCGCCCACGCCATCGGCCTTGCCGGGCATGCTGCCGAATTTCGTCGCGATCGT
>PLSZ01000566.1 GCA_003164305.1 Acetobacteraceae bacterium | reverse complement strand
TACGCACGGCGCTGGGAATGTCCATCAGTCCTCATTTTGGTGGGTAGTTGCCCGTTCGGCGTCATGCCTGGGCCACGCCCGGCCATGACGACGCGGGACGCGCGACGGTCAAAAGGAGAACCGCCGGGGACTGTCAGCGCATTTTACACTTTCTTCTTCATTCTGGTACCGTTCTGACGTAAGCTATTGATTTTACGTTATAATCAGATGTGGCCGACGGCTTGCATAGCGCACGCCACGGCCCGCGGCTAAAGAACTCCAGGAACCATCGTCATGACAGTATCGCGATCCTCATTCATGCTGAGCAAGAACCCGGCGCGCCTGTGCGCCGCCCTGGCGGGCATGCTCCTCCCGATGGCGCTACCGATCGCGCCGGCGATCGCGGGCGCGATCCCATATACGGTGGGTCTGGTCAGCATCACGGCCGGCACCGGCGCCCAGACCGGATTGTATGACTACAATTATTCCCTGACGACCACTGGGTCGCCGGTCAATGTGACGGAAATCGAGTTGCCGGAGGTCGTGGCGGGCTCTTTCGTGATTCAGACATCGCAATTCCCCGCGCAGTTGCAGTCCGGCCAGTTCATCTCCGAAGTATCAATACNNATCCGACATCCTCGCCGTCGGCACGCCAGGCCTGCCCTCCGGCTGGAGCGAAGGTCAGGTGATGACGTCCGACGCCGGCAACCCGCAACTGAAGCCCAGTGGCGCTCCTGGCGCCTTTATCGATGTGACGGGTCCCGAATACAGTATCACCAGCAGCACACCGTTTGATTTTACCCTCTATGCGACAACCAACCTCACGACGAATGCGCAGGCCACGATCGCCATCAGCGGGGTCAGCGGATTTACGACGATCGATCCTCCGATCCCCGCGCCTGAGCCCGCCTCGATGACGATCCTTGGCGGCTCTCTGCTTGGTCTCCTGGGCGTTCGCCGCCGCAAGCGGGGCTGATGTTTCAGTCGGGGCGGAACGTCGGCAACACCTTCGACGCGTAGAAATCGATCACTTTCGTCTGATCCGACTGGCCGGAATGCACATTTACGATGCTGACGCCGCTGTCGAACAACTCCTTGATGGCCGCGATATGCACCTCGGGATCCATCGAAACCGGCCATTGCTGGAGCAAAGTCTCAAGCGACACCTCGGTCTCGGCGCGCCGCTGAATTTCCGCCGGATCCATGATGTTGAAATAGCCTTTGAACGCTTTCGGAATAAACCGCCATTGCTCCGCCGCGAGCAACCCTTCCGTTTCATCGCCGACGACAACGAAATGCTCGACCATTACCGGCATTTGGTCGGGGTCTTTGCCCATGTCACGCGCGCCGGCTTCCCATTCACCGCGGAATTTCTTCCAGGTATCCGGATCGGTGATCAATCCGTCGCCGTGTTGGCCCGCCAGCCGCATCGATTTCTTGCCATTGGCCGCGGTGAACAACGGGATCGGTTTCGCTGGCGGATCATATAACTTCGCGTCGATGGTATAGAAGTCGCCTTTGTGCGACACGTGTTCTCCGGTCCACAACTGGCGAATGACCGAAATCGCTTCCGCGAGACGAGCCCAACGCTCCTGCCATTTCGGCCAATTTCCGGTGGCCGCTTGTTCGTTCAATGCCTCGCCGGAACCGACACCAAGAAAAATCCGTCCAGGATAAATGTGGCTGAGGGTCGCGAAGGCTTCCGCGACGACGGCTGGGTTATAGCGCATGGTCGGGCAGGTGACCGAGGTGCCCATCCAAACCTCCGGCGCCTGATTGCCCAACGCGCCAAGCGTGACCCACGCCTCGCCGGAATGCGCCTCGTTTGCCTGCCAGGGTTGAAAATGATCGCTGGTGGCCAGCAATTGAAATCCCGAACGCGCGGCATGCTCCCCGAAGCGCAGCAGATCGGGGACGGTGAATTGCTCGTGCGCCAGGATGAAGCCGATCATGCCTTTGCGAAGGGTGTCGGCGGCGGGCGTCCTGGGGTCGGGGGCGCGTGCCGGCGTGGGAGTTAAAGGTCGCGCCACCGCGGATTCAACCCCGATCGTCGTGGCACTGGCCAATATGCCAGACGGGCGCAACAGATTTCTCCGATTCAATGACGGCCGAAATTTCGTCCGGGCCGCGGAAGATTTCGATACACGCGCTTCGGACACGATGACAGGCCTTTCACACCGAGGAGCGACGAACGAGCAACGCCACATCAACCCGGGAGTTCCCGTGCCGGCGGCCCATTGACCAGCGCGCCGTCCCGGATTCATTCTGCGATCAAACAGGAGGAACATCATGCAGCCAGGCAAGCGGCTATCCGGCAAGGTCGCCATCGTGACCGGCGGCGCCTCAGGCATCGGCGAGGAAACCGCGCATTTGTTCGCGCATCACGGTGCCGGCGTGGTGTTGTGCGACGTGCAGGATGACCTCGGGCACGGCGTCGCGCACACGATCACCGATGGCGGCGGCGTCGCGGAATATCGCAGGTTGGATGTCCGCGATGAAGATCAGTGGATCGCACTTGTCGCGGACGTGGAACGGAAATACGGTAAGATCAACATTCTGTGTAATATCGCGGGTATTTCCGGTCGCCCGCCCGGCATGACAGTGCAGGCGAGTGGGGTGATGACCGGCATGGCGCTGGCGGATCAGACGTTGGAAAGCTGGAACGCGATCATGGAGGTCAATTCGACCGGGGTGTTTCTGGGT
The DNA here is from genome assembly GCA_003164305.1 of Acetobacteraceae bacterium. The sequence continues at coordinate 7,664 of PLSZ01000566.1, read as the reverse complement.
ACCAAAACCGTGATCCCGGCGATGCAACGGGCCGGAGGCGGATCGATCGTCAACATCTCCTCGATCTGCGGGATCGTCGGCTCGTTCGCCAACGCCGCTTATCACGCGTCCAAAGGCGCGGTGAGGATCTTTTCCAAATCGGCGGCGCTGCAATACGCCAAAGACCAGATCAGGGTTAATTCCGTGCATCCCGGCTTTGTCGATACGCCGATGGCGCGGCCCGGACTTTTAGGCAACGAGAGCGGCAAGGCCCGCATGGACGCGACGCCGTTGGGCCGCTTCGGCAAGCCGATCGATATCGCGTTCGGATGTTTGTACCTGGCGTCCGACGAGGCGGCCTGGGTCACCGGCAGCGAACTGGTTATCGATGGCGGCATGACCGCGAATTAGGTCATCCCGCCATGCACCTCGGCGACGATGTGGAACGATCGTTTGCGTTTCGCGTGGTCGAAGATGTTCGCTGTCACCATCAACTCATCCGCGCCGGTGCGCTCGACGAACGCCTCAATCCCGCGGCGCACCGCGTCCGGCGCGCCGACGATCGCGCAGGATAGCGCGTCGGCCAGCATCGCGGCGCCGTAACGATCGATCCGCTGGTCGAAATCCTCGATCGGCGGCGGCAGTTTTCCCGGCCGTCCGCTGCGAATATTCAGGAACGATTGCTGTAGCGAGGAAAACAGAAACCGTGCCTCCGCGTCGGTGTCCGCCGCGATGATGTTGACGCCGAGCATGACGTTTGGCGCCGCCAGTTGCGCCGACGGCTTGAACCGCTCCCGGTAAATCCCGATCGCTTCCATCATCATGCCCGGCGCGAAGTGAGAGGCGAAGGCGAACGGCAGCCCAAGAATCGCCGCGAGTTGCGCGCCGAACGTGGAGGAACCCAAAATCCAGATCGGCACGTTCAGGCCGGCGCCCGGCACCGCCTGCACGCGCTGTCCCGGTTGCACCGGCTGAAAATACGCCATCAGTTCGACGACGTCCTGAGGAAACTCCTCGCCGCCAGTTAAATTCCGCCGCATCGCGTGCGCCGTGATCTGGTCCGATCCAGGCGCGCGTCCCAGGCCCAGTTCGACCCGGCCGGGATGCAGGGCGGCGAGTGTGCCGAATTGCTCGGCGATCACGAGGGGAGAGTGGTTCGGCAACATGATCCCGCCGGCACCGATACGAATCCTCTCCGTTCCGGCACCGACATGGGCCAGCGCCACCGCCGTCGCCGCGCTGGCGATGCCGGGCAGATTATGATGCTCCGCCATCCAGAATCGTTGATAGCCCAGAGCCTCCACATGCCGCGCGAGGTCGAGCGAATTGCGCAACGCCGTGCCGGCATCGCTGCCTTCGGCGATCGGCGAGAGATCGAGGACTGAAAGTGGCACCATCATCGCGGATCCCGCCATTTCGCATCCTGGGCCACATAGTCCGCGGACCGTATCGCGATCGCCAGTTCCGCGGCCCCGGCCATTGGTGGTTTCGCGCCGCCCTTCAGTCCGGCCAGCACCGCGCGCACCGCGTGCACGGTCGCCGCGAGAATCTCCTGCGGATAAACCGCGAGTTTGATGCCGATGCATTCCAGTTCCGCGTCGTCCGGCATGAAGTGCTTCGCGGCGGGTGCTGTCACCGAGAGAGACGGGCGGCCGTCGCAGGCTTCGATGCCGGCGCGCATCTCCGCCTCCGACGCCGGCGAGTCCAAGAACAATATGTCGGCACCCTCGGCGACGAAGGCCTTGATCCGCGCCAAAGCCTCCTCGAAGCCTCGGGACGTTCTGGCGTCGGTACGGGCCAGCAACAAAATACCTTCTTCGCGGCAGGCTTCCATCGCGGCGCGGCAGCGCAGGATGGCGGGCTCGCGTTCGATCACCAGTTTGGCGCCGCCGTGGCCCATGGCTCGCGGCCACTGCTTGTCTTCGATCAACACCGCGGCGGCCCCGGCGCGCGCGTAGGCGCGGATCGTGCGTTGCACGGCCAGCGCGTTGCCATACCCAGTGTCCCCGTCGGCCAGCCACAGTACGTTGGGCGAGGCGCCGATGATCGTTTCGATCGCGTCACGCATCTCGGTGAACGTCAGCAGATCCATGTCCGGCATCGCCAGCCGCATCGCCGAAATGCTGGAGCCCGACGCGAACCCGACCGTGAAGCCGGCTTCCTCGATCAGGCGCGCGCCCATGCCATCGCCGCAACCGGGCATGACGTGAAGGCCGGGTTGTCGCAACAGCGCTTTCATGGCGGCGGCCTGGGGGCGCATGCGGGTTCCTTTCCGATCGACGGACGTGGACATTGCCACAACCCCCGCTTATCGGCCATCGTCCATGTCTGGAGGAGACATCGTGTCGTTGCTATCGGGATTAAAGGTAAGTCAGCTTGGGTCCGGCCTCGCGGTCGCGGTCTGCGGACGGATGTTTTCCGACCTGGGCGCCGAGGTAACGTGTATCGATCCCGATACATCGACACCATTGGCGGTTCACCTGAATGAGGGAAAGGCGGTCGTCTCCATTGATACCATATCCGGGGCCGATCTGATCCTGTGCCACGACTGGCCGGATGCCGTATCGATCCGGGACCGCAACGCGACCGCCCCGATCGTCGTCATCACCCCGTTCGGCCGGTTCGGTCCGGACGCGAACGTTCCCGCCACCGACCTGACAATGCTATACGCCAGCGGCATCGCGAGATTGCTGACCGGTCAGGTGGACGACCTGGCGGAGCCGCCGATCCGTCCGGTCGGGGAACAATCAGCCTTCGTCGGCGGGTTGGCCGCCGCGTGCGCCGGGATGCACGCCGTGCTGGCGGCGGAGCCTCGCGCGACCATCGACGTTTCGATGCAGGAAGCATTGGCGACGCTGGCGATGACCGAACTGACGCGCGCCGGACTGACCGGACGCGGCGCCCGGCGCAAACGGCTGACCGATGGCAACGGCGCCACCGTTTGCATCCTGCCAGCCAGTGACGGCTATGTCGCCATTTCACCGCGCGAGGAAAAGCAGTGGGCGGCCTGGCTGGAGGCGATGGGCTCGCCCGCCTGGGGCAGCGACCCTCGTTTCGTGACCAAACCGGATCGCGTGGCCAACTGGGACGCGCTGCACGCGCTGATGTCGGACTGGAGCCGCGGTCATCCGAAGCAATGGATCGCCGATATCGCGCAGGCCGCGCACGTGCCGAGCTTTCCGCTGCGCGAATTGTCCGAGCATCTGACCTCTCCGCAACTTCGTCATCGCGGATTCTGGCGCGGTGACACTGTGAAGATGCCGGGGGCGCCGTTTGGATTGACCTTGTACCCGGGAACCGGAACGACCGCCTGGCGCGGCGATGGTCCGCTGCCGTTATCCGGCGTGCGGGTGCTGGATTTCAGTTGGGTGATTGCCGGCCCGACCGCCACGCGATATCTCGCGGCGATGGGTGCCGAAGTGATCAAGGTCGAGGCGCCCGGCCGCGGCGATCCCGGCCGCGGCACCGAACTGCACACCGCTCTCGGTCAGGCGAAAAAAGCCATCGTGCTGGATTTGAAACGACCGGATCATCGGGACGCCGCGCGCGCTTTGGTAAAAACCAGCGACGTCCTGGTGGAAAATTTCGCCACCGGCGTGATGGACCGGCTCGGCCTTGGCGCCGAGACATTGCGCGCCGAAAACCCCGATCTGATCTACGTTTCCGCCTCTGGCATGGGCCGCACGGGCCCCGAGGCGCACGCCGTCGCTTATGGAACGTTGCTGCAATGCTACGCCGGTTTCGCCGGCCTGAACCGCCATCCGGGCCTACCGCCGCGCGTCGGTTTCGCCTGGCTCGACCCGATGCTGGGGATGATGCTGGCCTTCGCCGCCGCCGCGAGCCTCTGGTGCCGGCGGGCAACGGGGGAGGTCGCCCAGGTGGACTGTTCCATGATCGAAGCGATTTTGTGGTGCCTGGCGGATCCGTTGCTGGCGACGCAAACTGGTTCGCCTGCCGAACCGATCGGCAACCGGTCCGATCGTCACGCCCCGCACGGCGCCTGGCGCTGCATGGGCGAGGATGCTTGGATCAGCATCGCCGTGCGCGACGATACCGACTGGCGCGCGCTGTGCGAAATTGTACCCGGACTTGAGCCGGAACTCGATTTCGCCGCCCGTGTCGCGCGCGCGGCCGACATCGACGCGATATTGTCCGCATGGGCGCAAGCACAGGATGCCAGGACGGCGGAGGCGGCACTGCGGCGTGCCGGGGTGCCGGCGTCGGCGCTGGCGAGTTCGATCGATCTTGCCGGCAGCGGTCATCTTCGCGCCCGCGGTTTCTGGGATCCCCTTAACGACGGCATCGTTCCCGGGCTGCCCTGGCGCGCCAGCTTTGGTCGCGCGATCGGACCGGCGCCTGATCTGGGGGCGGACACTGAGGCGGTGCTGGAGTCGCTAACTCGATCGCCGCGAGCGGCCGGCGGGAGCCTCTGATAGAACAAATTTGCTAAAAGTCTCTCGTGGCAGTGCCGTGACATTTTTACGGGACGGGGCTTGCAATAAGCGGCGAGGAACGGTTATTAAGACGATCAGCAATCTCGGAAGGCCCACGGCGAATGAGGCACTCCGGTTGAGGGGGTTGAGCAATGCCGTTTATCACCGTCAGTGACACCGCTAAAGCCGCCAAATCCATCTATAAGAACGTTGACTTTGAAGGGTACAGCTTACTGGGCGGCTTCTTCGACCCCAAAAATACCAACCGGTTTGGCTGGGAAAAAGAGGGCGACGCCGGAGGTGCATCCGCCGGGATTTACAAGTTCAATGGCCACAAGGACATGTATATCCTGAGCTACCGGGGAAGCTCGAACAGCCCGTTCACAAAGGGAGATGGACGGAAAGACTGGACCGTCGACGACGCGGCTATAGCCGCCGGAGTCACGCCAGAGCGCGCGGCGGATTGCGTCACCTACGCGGAGCAATTGAAACAGCAATATAAGAACTCGTTCATTTTAGTGGTCGGACATTCTCTCGGCGGTTATCTCGCGCAGGTCATCGGGGTTAAATGCAATCTGCCGTTCATCACCTACAATGCCCCTCCGGCGCTTGGGACGTTTTCGGGCAACCTCGCGGATGGGAGCAGAGCGACCAAATTCAAGCTGGGTCTCAACTTCAGGATCAGTTGGGATCCTGTCAGCAAGCTGACAGCCGGCAGCCATGTTGGACCGGTGATCGAATTGCCACATGTGGGCGTCAACATTCTCAATGCGCACACGAATGGCGCGATTGAAAAATCGATGGCCCAGTCGAAGTACGCGGACCTGGTCGCGATGACTTGCATCACCGTGGCGAACCGATAATCAGGGTCAGAGGTTTTCGACGCTCGGGTCCCGGTTTCGCGTTCCGGCACGCGGTGGGGTTTCGCTGTTGGGTGCCGCGGCATTTGCCTTTCAGCGTTATGATCGGGCGATTCACGACGCTATGCGCGGACCGCGGCCATGACGGTTGAAAGATCTCATGGCCGTTCAGAAGGTCATGACGTTCTAAAAACGACTACGCGGGCCCTGGTGCGGTTTTCGATGGGGTTGATACAGCGACTCTGATGGGCCAACCGGATTGGCCCATCGGCAAATACCCAAGGTCGCTCGACTGATGGTCCGGTCGAGCCGGACGATGACGATTGAAGGCAATTGGACCTGATCGGATACCGCCCTAAACCACCACCGCCGAGCGTTCCGCCGCCACGCGCGCCCAGGCCGCCTGGGCGTCCTCATCGAACAGCTCGGTGAGTTTCTTCATCATCGTACCGCCCAGTTCCTCGGCATCGACGATGGTGACGGCGCGTTGGTAGTATCGCGTGACGTCGTGGCCGATGCCAATGGCGATCAACTCGACCTGGTCGCGGTTCTGGATGTCGCGGATCACTTCGCGCAGGTGCTTTTCCAGGTAGTTGCCCGGGTTCACCGACAGCGTCGAATCATCGACCGGCGCACCGTCGGAGATCACCATCAGGATGCGGCGATGCTCGGGGCGCACCAGCAACCGGCGATACGCCCACAGCAGCGCCTCACCGTCGATGTTTTCCTTCAACAGGCCTTCGCGCAGCATCAGCCCCAGGTTCTTTCGCGCGCGGCGCCAGGGCGCGTCGGCGGCCTTGTAAACGATGTGCCGCAGGTCGTTCAGCCGCCCGGGATTGCGCGGCTTGCCGTCCTGCACCCATTTCTCACGACTTTGTCCGCCCTTCCAGGCGCGCGTCGTGAACCCGAGCACTTCGACCTTCACCGCGCAGCGTTCCAGCGTGCGGGCCAGGATATCGCCACACATCGCCGCCACGGTGATCGGCCGCCCGCGCATCGAACCGGAGTTGTCGATCAGCAACGACACGCAGGTGTCGCGGAACTCCATGTCCAGCTCACGTTTGTACGACAGCGCCAGCAGCGGATTGACCACGACGCGAGACAAACGGCCGGCGTCCAGCATGCCCTCGTCGAGATCGAATTCCCACGCGCGGGTTTGCTGCGCCAGTAGTTTCCGTTGCAACCGGTTCGCCAGCTTGGAGATCACGCCCTGCAGATGTTGCAACTGCTGATCCAGTTGCTGGCGCAANNTCCGGCCCGCCCCGATCGCGGCGCGGCTGCGGTCCGCCCGGCCGGTCATCGCCCTCCGCGACCGCGGCTTCTTCCTCGGAATCGGAGCCGTCGTCGTCCGACGCCTCGCCTTCCATTTCCTCCGGGTTGGCACCGAGCATCGATTCCGATTCGGATTCCGACTGGCCTTCGCCCTGTTCGGAGTTTTCCTGCTGGCCGGACTGTTCGCCGCCATCCTCTCCGTCGTCGGAGTTGTCGTCGGGTTCCGACTCGACCTCGGCTTCCGCCAGATCCAGGGCGGCCAACAGCTTGCGGGCGGCGCGGGAGAAAGCACCCTGATCCTGGCGCGCCTCGGTCATTTCGGCCAAGGCGGTGTCGGCGTTTTCGCCCAACGTCTCGCGCCACATCGACAGGATACGTTGCGCGGCTTCCGGGGCGGGTTCTCCCGACAGGCGTTCGCGCGCCAGCAAGGCCAGAGCTTTGTCAATCGGCATCTGGTCCTTCCGCGTCATGCGGTCGAAGCCTTCCTGCTCGCATTCCTCGGCGAGTTTCGCGCGCAGATTGCCGTGCACGCCGGCCATGTGTTGCGCGCCGACGACCTCGACGCGGACCTGTTCCAGGGCGTCGTAGGCGTCTTTCGCCTCGCGCCGCGCCGGCATGCGGGCCGCGTGGACGCGGTCGTCATGATGGCGTAACCGTAACGCGATGGCATCGGACTGGCCGCGCAACCGTGCCATCTCCGCCGGAGGCAGCGCCCGTGTCGGCAATGGCAGCCGCGCGCGCTTGCCGGACACGCCGGACGGGCCGGGCTGGAAAGCGACCTGCACGTCCGCTTGTTCCGCGATCGCGCGCAGCACGCCGGCGGTGGCGNNCGTCATGGCCCGGCTCGACCGGGCCATCCCTCTGCACATCGCGTTGATGCCGATGGCCCGGTCAGGCCGGGCCATGACGAGAACCGTAAGGATCAAGCGAACTTCCTGGTGGTGAAACCGCCGGAGGGAATGTCCTCATTGAAGCAGCGCTGGTAGTACTCGGCCACCGTGGAACGTTCCGCTTCGTCACACTTGTTCATGAACGTGACGCGGAACGCGAACCCGACATCGCCGAAGATGCGGGCGTTTTCGGCCCAGGTGATGACGGTGCGCGGCGACATGACGGTGGA
>PLSZ01000105.1 GCA_003164305.1 Acetobacteraceae bacterium | reverse complement strand
TAGTCAGAAACTCAAATGTCATTCAGATTGTGTAGAAAGGCGCAGGTAGATAACTCTACTGCTCTATTAAGATGGCGCAAAGCCCGTTTATAAATCTCCTTCTCCCCAGCGCACCGATATCGACACTGTAAAAAAGACGCAGTTCATTCAGCGGTGCGCCAACGAGTGTTCCTCGGCAGTTCGAAAGAACCTGGTGAAGAAATGACGGAGTCCAATCAGCACCAGAAGATAGTTGGTGAACATAATCGAGTTGGTGCAGCGCCTGTCCATTATCACCCAAAAAGAAATAGGCGTATGCAAGGTTGCGAAGTGAGTCCGTGTAAAGATTCTTGTAGGTGGAACAAACCTCCTCATTCGTTACCATACTGAAGTCCCGCACCGCTTCCTTCAGCCGATCATCTTGAATAGGCGCCAACAGATTGGATGCATTATCCTCGTTCTCAGCGAATTCGACGGCATACAAATTCAGCGCTTGCCGGCCGCTTTCGTATTTGTCGGCGCATGCCCAATCGCGCTCCGGAGCGGCCGGTGAAGCCGGAGGGGATGAATTGGGTACCGGGAAACCCACCTGCGGCGTTGTCGATTGCGTGGAACCTCCAGCGACATTGGCCGGATCCGGTACAACGGCTCTCTGAGGTTGCGGCGGATCTAATGGATTGGTTGTCACGCCGCTGGGGTCGCCATTCGAACGTTCACCTTCACTGGAATTCTCCCGTTGATTCAACGCCCTGCGGTTTTCGGGTTTGGGTGGCCCCGCCTTCGGATAATCCACTGGTGGTGAGTGGCCAGCGATGGCTGGCATATTATAAGGAGAATATATGAACACTACATTCGGTTCTCTCGCGCAACCGAACATGCACGTGAGTAGAATTGCTCCCAATGTGAACAAACGATAATCCATTCCCCGGACTTTCCTTGGAACTTATCCGCGTGGCCGCGATGGCTGACCACAAGTGGCTCACTGCGCGAGGGGATGCTTCCCGTCTTGCGCAATTACTGCCTTATGGCCCGAAGGGGTAGCTGTTGCTCCGAGATACGGCGTTTGACCACTGCGACGCCATTTTTCGATATTCCGCTCGATGGCCGTGTCGTTAAACGCCTTGACGAAGTTTCTGCCCGGTTGCGTTTCTTGCAGAGTAACGCCTCTCGGCGGGCGGACGTCGAAGATATGATCCCAGATCTCGGCGAGTCGGCTGTTTACCCAAGAAGTCTGTATGACGGCAGCCGCGCCCGCGACTGTACCAGCGATGATAGCTAGGCTCTTAACGAACGGAACCTCATGAAACTGGGCTTTTAGGTTTGCCCCCAACTGGCGCAGATTGGGCATTTTCAGGCACGACGTTCGTTCTTGCCATCGAAAGAACTCCTTGGGAACGGCATACGCCCTATATTGATGGGGTGCAGACGATGGAATGCAAGATTATATAGAAGGAATTGTGGAGCGTGACTTCACGACGCCGAGACGTTGTTCCGTTACCGGGAAAGGCTCCGCCGCAAATATATGGCATGAGCAGGTCGGTTTTTTAATGGGTGCAAGGCTCTGCGACCTAGAACTAATATGACGCGGCAGGCTCGTGCTCTCACACCTCAACCGCGATTGCTACCCCGTCGGCGGGAGGAACTCGACCAAACAGCGAAGGTTTTGCAAACCCAAAGTTGTCGCGAAAGAGCGTCTGGCCAAGCCGCTCCTAACCCCCATTTGGTTCAACTTCCCACGAACCTCGGCGCCCGCTTCTCCATGAACGCCGTCCGCCCTTCCTTATAATCCGCGCTGTTGAAGCACTTTTCCCCAATCTCCTTCAACGCCGCCATGTCCCGCTGCGACTCGTCCTTCAACATTTCATTGATCGTCATCTTCGACGCCCGCACCGACAACGGCGCGTTCTCCGAGATTGTCCGGGCGATGCTCATCACCGCCTCGTCCAGTTCCCCCACCGGAACGCACTGGTTGATCAGCCCGATGCGCTCCGCCTCATGCCCATTGATCCGCCGGGCGGTGTAAAGAATCATCCGAGCGTGCGCCGGCCCCACCAGATCGATCAACCGCTTCACCGAATCCGCCGCGTAAGCGATTGACAGCCGAGCCGCCGGGATCCCGAACTGACTGTCCGGCGTGCCGATCCGCAAATCGGTCGCCATCGCGATCGCCAGTCCGCCGCCCATGCAGAACCCACGAATTTTGGCGACGATCGGTTTCGAGAACGAATGAAACTTCTCCCGCCCGATCCCTGTCAGCCGATCGTATTCTTTCTGCGCGTCCGCGTTGTGCCGGTTCTTCTCGAACTGGGAAATATCCGCGCCGGAAACGAACGCCTTATCGCCCGCGCCAGACAACACGACCACGCTGATCGTGTCATCCGACTCGAACTCCGTCAGAATCTCGCCCAACCCGATCCACATCTCCATGGACATGGCGTTGCGTTTTTCCGGCTGGTTGAACGTGATCAGCCCAACCCCGCCGTCACGCCCAGATAGCATCTTGCCGCCGGCGTATTCGGTGACCCCAACTTTCTCCAGCATGTCAGATCACTCCCTTTTCGCGCATTCCGAGAATCTCTTCGTCGGTGTAGCCAACCGACTTCATGATCTCATCCTGATGCTCGCCCGCGTCAGGCGTATGATGGCGGATCGCTTTCGAGAACCCGGAAATATTGATCGCCGAAGCCACCACCTCGGCTTCCCCGATATACGGGCTCACCATTTTCGTCGCCATGCCGAGATGTTTCACCTGCGGATCGGCGAACACCTGGTCGATCGAGTAAATCGGTCCGCACGGAATCCCGTTCGCCTCGAACAACTCGATCCAGTGTTGCGCCGGCTTCGTTTTGGTGATCTCGCCGATCGCGGCGTTGATCTCCTTGCGATGTCGGCTGCGGCCGACCTGGGTTTTCCATTCCGGGTCCTGTAGCCATTCCGGCTTGCCGATCGCCTCGCAGAACCGGATGAACACACGGGACGAACTGGCGGCGATGTTGATGTCGCCGTCGCTGGCCGGGAACACGCCGGTCGGAATGCCGGTCGGGTGATCGTTGCCGGCCTGACCCGCGACCTCTTTCTCGATCAGCCAGCGGCTGCCCTGGAAGTCGAGCATGAAGATCTGCGCTTCCAGCAGGCTGGTGGTGACCCAGCGGCCGACGCCCGTCCGCTCCCGGTCGAACAGCGCCATCATGCAGCCAAGCGCGAGCAAATTCCCCGCCGTGAGGTCGTCGATCGGAATGCCGACCCGCACCGGCCCCTGGCCCGGCAGACCGGTGATCGACATCAGCCCGCCCATGCCCTGAGCGATCTGATCCACGCCGGCCCGCGGCCCGTACGGCCCATCCTGGCCGAACCCGGAAATCGAGCCGTAGACGATGCGCGGATTGACCGCCTTCACGTCCTCGTACGACACTTTCAGCCGGTGCTTCACGGCGGCGCGCATGTTCTCCAGCACCACGTCGGCGGTCTTCGCCAGGCGCATGAACGCGGCGTGACCCTCGGGCGTTTTCAGGTTCAGCGTGATGGCGCGCTTGTTGCGGTGCAGGTTCTGGAAGTCGAAACCATGGCGGCGGCCGGCGACATCCTCGCCGTCGCTGGCGGGCGGTTCGATCCGGATCACGTTGGCGCCCCAGTCGGCGAAGTGGCGCACCGCGGTGGGTCCGGCGCGGGCCAGGGTCAGGTNNTCTGATCGAACAGGGCTTTATCGGCTGGACTTTCGGGCATCCTTGGTCTCCTTTGGCGTTGGTTGCGCCGATAGTCCGCCTGGACGCGGTTTTCCTCAAGGGCTGTACCCGGAAAAGATCGGGGGAAAAGATCGGGGGAGATCCTTCGCGCGGAACGAACCGGCGAACCCGCGACGATCGCGCCCTTCGGACAATCGGCCGCGGGCCGCCGATTTCACGCGCCAATGCGTTTCAGTTCACGAGTGCGTTATGCATCCACGCCACGGTGCCGCATTCGGCTGGCGCTGCCCCCAAACTCGCGCCGGCCGAAGGGCCAAATTCATTTGGTCGAGGTCAACCCGGACCGCACTTCGACCCGGCTACTCCGTGTAGGCCGGGTCGATTTTTTCGCCTCCGGCGCATGCCGTCCCCCCAAGGGACCACGATAGGACTTGCGATCCGGCCTTTGTGGTTCTTCAATGCGGTCACGCAACCGGAGGATACGGTCATGGGAACCATCCATGCGAGGCTGGCTCATGTCGGGGTGTACGCTCACGACATGCCGCTATTGGAAAAATTCTACACCACCGTGCTCGGCCTTTTGATCACAGATAAGGGCGTGGGCCGTGGCGGCATCGAACTGACGTTCATGAGTGGCAATCCCGACAATCATCACCAGTTCGTTCTGGTGTCCGGCCGTCCGGATACCGCCGGCTTCAACCCGATCAACCAGATCTCGTTCATGGTCGATTCGCTGTCGCAACTGCGGGAAGTGCACAACCGGGCGCTGGAGAATGGCGCGACGGGCATGCGGGTCACCTGCCACGGCAATGCCTGGTCGTGTTACTTCCAGGACCCCGAGGGCAACACGGTCGAAGCCTATCTCGACACGCCGTTCCACGTGCCGCAGCCACACGGCGTGCCGTTCGATCTGGCCGCGCTGGACGACGATATCCTGCGCTGGACCGAGGCGCATTGTCGCGAGGACGCGGCTTTCATGATGATGGACGAGTACAAGCAGAAGATGCGATCGAAACTGGCGCACTGACGGCCCGCGCCTGGAACGAAAGTTCCGATGTTGGCGACTCTCGATCCCCTGGTCATGGACCTTGTCACGTTCGTCGCGTCCGAGCCTCGGCCCTATGACGAAGTGATCGACGCCTGGCGCACCTTGTGTCCGCAGCTGACGGTATGGGAGGACGCGATCAACCGCGGACTGATCACCCGCTGCCGCGGCGAAGATAAGACGCTGATCGTGCAAGCCACGAGCCGCCGGCCTGACGTTGCTTCACGACCATAGGCGGCTGCCGCGGCCTCCTGGGCTCAGGATCTAACCTCAGACGCCGATCGCGGCGAAACCCCGACCGGCGGCGATGGCCCCTTGGGGCGGTCGTATCCATGGGGCTCGGTTTGCATAAGCCTGGCACCGCTTTACCGGGCCGCGACGAAGGAACGCGCTGTCAGAGATGCAACTCCACGCAGACCGGCACGTGGTCGGACCCTTTGGTCCAATCGCGCGCGTGGGTCAGGATCGTGTGCTGGTGCAACGCGTCTTTCAGATCGGGCGTGACCCAGACGTGATCCAGCCGCCGGCCGCGGTTGGCGACTTTCCAGTCGCGATTTCGGTACGACCACCACGTGTAGACTTTCTCGGACTCCGGAACGAAGTGGCGCACCGCGTCGATGAACCCGGCGTTCATCCAGGCGTTCAGGCCCTCGGTTTCCGGCAGCGTGTGGCTGACGACATCCAGCAGTTGCTTGTGGCTCCAGACGTCTTGCTCCAGTGGCGCGATGTTGAGGTCGCCGACCAGGATGCCGCGACGAAGATTGGTGCGCGCGGCGAACCAATCGCGCGCCTCGGCGATGAAATCCAGCTTGTGGCCGTATTTCGGGTTCGCCTCGCGATCGGGGATGTCGCCACCGGCGGGCACGTAAAAGTCGTGCAATTCGACGGGTCCGGACTTCAGGTCCAGTTCGACCGCGATATGCCGGCAGTCGCCCTTGCCGCACCAGTCTGGCGCGGCGTCGATGCGCCGGAGCGGGAAACGCGACAGGATCGCGACGCCATTATAGCCCTTCATCCCCTGGTAGACGACATGGTCGTAGCCCAGAGCGGTCGGGCCATCGCCGGGAAACAACTCATCCGGAACCTTGGTTTCCTGCAGACAGATCACGTCCGGACCCAGTTCCGTGACCAGGTCCTTCAGCAAACCAAGCCGCAACCGCAGCGAATTGATATTCCAGGTCGCGACCCGCAGCGTATCAGATGCCATCAGACGATGCGGGTCCGCACCGTGCCGACGCCCTCGACCACACCCTCAAGCAGATCGCCGCGTTCGACGGCGGCGACGTTCTCCGGCGTTCCGGTATAGATCAGATCGCCCGGCGCGAGCCGTACGAGGCGCGACAGATAGGCGATCGTCTCCGGAATGTTCCAGATCATCTTCGAAAGATCCGAGGTCTGGCGAACCTTGCCGTTGACCTTCAGCTCGATCAGGCCGGTCGAGGGATGGCCGACTTTCGACGCCGGCACCATCAGTCCGATCGGCGCCGACCAGTCGAAGCCTTTGCCCATGTCCCAGGGCTTGCCTTCCTTCTTGGCCGCGTTCTGCAAATCTCGCCGGGTCATGTCGAGGCCGGCGGCATAGCCCCAGACGTGGCGCAGCGCGTCGGCCTCCTGAATGTCGGTGCCACCTTCGCTCAGCGCGACCACCAGCTCCATCTCATGATGCAGCTGGGTGCTTTGCGGCGGATAGGGCATGTCGGCGTCGTTGATCAGCAAGGCGTCCGCCGGTTTCATGAAGAAGAACGGCGGCTCGCGATCCGGATCGCTGCCCATCTCACGCGCGTGCTCGGCGTAGTTGCGGCCGACGCAGAACACGCGGCGGACGGGGAAGGCGCCGCCACCGGCAACTGGAACGGCGGTGACGGCGGGCGCGGGGATCACGAAATCGGGCATGGGGTCAGCGTCCTGACGAGGAGGGAAATCAAGGGTGCAGGTGGCCATCGCAAGGTATTCGCGTCAAGAGCACGCATCCGCGAAGACGCCGTTTATCACGGAACGGCGTCTTCCTGNNAAAGGATACCATCCTCGCGGGAGGAGAAATTGTTGATTGCCAGCGGCCGGCTAGCGGCCGTCGAAATTCTCGATGTTGTGGCAGAATGCCATCTCGACGTACTCGCGCGCTTCGGGGGGCACCTCGCGGGCCAATTGCCGTGATGCGGCGATTCGTGGAAGACCAAAATCTTCTGTAATCGTATTCAAAACCGGCTCTAAACCGGCCCAGCCGCATGGACCGCCCGCATTCTCCCATGCGCGGCGGGCGCTGCCTTGTGGCAGCAGCAAATATGTCGCGAACGCATTGGCCCGTGTCTCGATCGAACGCGGTACCCGCTGCCGCGTGGCGTCCACCATTGTTGGCCATTCGTCGAAATCAAGCAGGATGTGCCCAATTTCATGTGCCCACGTGAAACGCAGGGAACGCTCCAGATCATCCTGCCCGGCCCCCTGACGGCGCGTTTCAGTATTCAGTAAGATCGCCGGACCGTGACGGGGGCCTTTCGTGGCGATACCGTCCAGTTGGGTATCGGCGATGGACCGACGCTCTACCAGGATGCCAAAATGAGACGAAATCGAAACGAGATCGACGGGTCTTTCATCGGGAATGTTCAATCGCCGCCGTACGAACCCGGCCGCTCTGATACCCTGATCCAATGGCATTCGGAAATCGCGCAAGTCGCGTCGTACCCCATAACGTAGATCAGCCAACGAGGCCGGATTGCCGTCAGGAAGGCTTTGGATGTGCCGCCAGACTTCCGCCACACCGGCAATACCAAGCGCGCCAGAACTTCGTGCGGCAGCTTGAAGGGGGGTGTCGTCGTTGGCGATGACCCGCAGGGATCGTGAACCGAAATCCTGTCGAACCGCCGCGACGAGATCAGGATGGCCTATCCAATCCTCGTTCGCGATGCCACTGACGAACGCGACCGCCTCGACCGGATCGACGCGGTCGCGGTCTAACCAACGCGCTATAATCTGAGGGCGCGCGTCAACTTTGCGAGACCCGAGCAGCTCGACTGCCCGAGCGCCGAGCTCGCCTAATTTTCGACGAATTTCTTGAAGTCAATACCCTCAAAAATTTGGCCGCTGGTCTCCATCCGAACCTGGCCACGTTGACGCATCACGAAACATGGGCCACGCTCAGCCGCGAATTTCATCTGCGAAAGGTCGTGACGGTAGAGGAAACTTTCAACGCGATCGCTCTCCGCCGCCACCCGATCTGCCGCCGAGTCGCCGAAATCCTCCCACCGCTCTTCCGCGGCGCGCAGCAGGCCGGTTATCGAACGCGGTTCTTGTTGACCGGTGAAGGGAATTGGCCAGGATTGTTCCAGATGCACGGATGCCCACGCATCCACGAGCCAAGCCAGAATATCCTCAGGATCGAAATCCGATCCGGGATCAGCCAAGCCCGGGTGCGGCCAAACTTCCTCGTCATCGACGATGACCGTCAGATGAATTGACCCGCCAGCGATCACCGCTAAATCGAGGTCAAAGGTCATAAGTCCGGCGGCCCTCCGATTGTTATGTGCCTCTTGACCCAACGGTCGAACCTTGTCTCGCGATCTTTTCTCCTGCGCTATCGTCCGCAGTGCCGCGAGCAGGCGCTCGCCGAGACGGCCGTGGTAGGGGAAGCCGTGATAGCTCTGACCCAAATTTGTTGTCTCCGCGGCATAAATCGTTCCGTCGTCGTCCACCGCGAAAAGACGTTTCGGAAACGAGGCGCTGTAGGGAGCTTCCGTTATCACGCCGACCGCCTGATCAAGCATCGCCTGCCGGCGGTCGTCCGGCAACCCGGCGGGACACTTTCCAATGAGTTCACCCGAGGGCAGAACAACCACTTCCGGTTCAGACGACGTGCCAACATGCTTCCAGCGGTTCTCCCCACGCTCGTACCTCCGACCGGCGATTGGCGCCACGCACGCAGCCCCAATCGGCTACGTATTCATCGCATCGAAGAATTCGTTGTTGGTCTTGCTGTATTTCAGCTTGTCCAACAGGAACTCCATCGCATCGACCGTGCCCATCGGATTGAGGATGCGCCGCAGCACCCACATCTTCGACAGCACGCCCTTCTCGACCAGCAACTCCTCTTTCCGAGTGCCGGACTTGGTGATGTCGATCGCCGGGAACGTGCGTTTGTCGGACAATTTGCGGTCGAGGATGATTTCCGAGTTACCGGTGCCCTTGAACTCCTCGAAGATTACCTCATCCATCCGGCTGCCGGTATCGATCANNCCGCCGGTCAGCACCTTGCCGGACGACGGCACAACGGTGTTGTAGGCCCGCGCCAACCGCGTGATGCTGTCCAGCAAAATCACCACGTCGCGCTTGTGCTCAACCAGCCGCTTGGCCTTTTCCAGCACCATCTCCGTGACCTGCACGTGCCGGGTCGCCGGCTCGTCGAAGGTCGAGGCCACGACCTCGCCTTTCACCGAGCGCGCCATGTCGGTGACTTCTTCCGGCCGCTCATCAATCAGCAGCACGAGAAGAAATACTTCCGGATGGTTGGCGGCGATGGCGGCGGCGATGTTTTGCAGCATCACCGTTTTGCCGGTGCGTGGCGGCGCGACGATCAGCGCGCGCTGGCCCATGCCGATCGGGGAAATCAGGTCGATCACCCGCGGCGTGTTGTCTTTCTGCGGGCCTTTCGCGACCGATTGGAAATTCTCCATTTCCATCTTCAGCCGGCGATCGGGATACAGCGGGGTCAGGTTATCGAAGTTGATGCGATGCCGCACCGCGTCCGGCGGCTCGAAATTGACCTGCTCGACTTTGGCCAAGGCGAAATAACGCTCGCCGTCCTTCGGCGCGCGGATCTGGCCTTCGACGGTGTCGCCGGTGCGCAGCGCGTAACGGCGCACGAGATTGGGGCTGACGTAAATATCATCCGGGCCGGGAAGATAATTGGCTTCCGGGCTGCGCAAATAGCCGAAGCCGTCGGACAGAATTTCCAGCGTGCCTTCGCCCAGAATAATCTGATCGGATTCGGCGAGCGACTTAAGGATCGAAAACATGATGTCCTGCTTGCGCAGCGACGAGACGTTTTCGATCTGTAAGGATTCCGCGAAATTCAGCAACTCGGCGGGGGTTTTGGTTTTTAGCTCGGCGAGATGCATCGTTGTCTCTCGGAGTTTGTCATTGGGTGTTCTCTCAAAGGGGATTTCATTCCGGTGGCAAGTTTCGTTCCGTAATACGTTCGTTCCGGGGACGTGTGCCGGCCATACAACGTTCGTCCCGGGCTTCGGCTCTGACGGCCGCGACTTGCAGCCGCGATTCCCAGGGCCACGGCCTCCTGGAACGTCCGCGCGTGCCGCGGGGTCATGAGGCGGCCGATCACGCGTCAGCCCGGAGACGCGCGGGTCTTATTTGGGATACGAGACACCTCGCCCGGTCAGGCATGGTCCGCGTCACCGCGCCGCGTCCCGCTGGCGGCGGCACTCCCGGTCGCTCCCCTCGCCGCGGCATCACTCTTCCGGTGGCGTGGCGGCGATGGGAATCTCGCGCGCCTCGGGTTGATCGCCCATGCCGGGAGCGCGAATTTCCACTTCCTCGGGCTCCGCGCCGGACATTTGCGAGGCTTCTTCGCCGTTCTGGTAGCCGGGGCGATAGCGTTGCTGGCCACCGCCTTGCTGGCCGCCGCCCTGGTGGCCGTTCATTTGTCCCGAACCGCCGCTTTGACCGCCCCCCTGGCCCTGACCTTGCTGCGCGGCGGCCTGGTTCATCAGGTTGAGCACGCGAAAGTAGTGCTCAGCATACTGAAGATAGCCCTCGGCCATCACGCGGTCGCCTCCGCTGGTGGCATCGCGGCCCAGTTGCAGGTATTTCTCGAACAACTGTTGCGCGGTGCCGCGAACGCGAATGTCCGGACCGCTGCTGTCGAAGACGTGGTTGCGGTTGAGCGGGATGCCGCCGCCCGTATTGTGGCGTATTCCACCACCGCCACCGCCACCGCCACCACCTCCGCCACCACCGCCGCCAGAGCGATGGTTGCGGCCACGCATGCGTTTCATGTTCATACTGTTGCCGTCGTGCTTTCCCGTTGTGGCGCGGCATGAGGGGTATGGGACCGCCATCGTGGGGGTCCCGAGGGTAATGCCCCCGGCCAACCGCAAATCATCGGCGTTGGTAGCGTATTGCCCCGGTCGGTTCGGTAACCATGGGCGCTCAGACACCGCCGCGTATAGCAGCTCGGTCTGCGATTACACTATCCCGGTTACATGGTGGTGCCAATGGGTATTTTCAGGGGAGTGGGTGAAGAATTATTGCCCGTACGGTTCCGGACAGGTCTGGCCGGGTCTCGACCTGGAATCCGGCGGCCTCGGCGATCGCCCGGACCGCGTCGGATTGGCCGATCCCAAGTTCCAGCACCGCCGCTCCCGCCGGTGTCAGAAGCCTGGGCAGCGTCTGAATGATCGCACGATAGGCCGCCAGACCGCAACGGCCGCCGTCCAGCGCGCTGGCGGGCTCATGCTCGGCCACGTCCGGCATCAGCGCCGCCAGTTCGGCGCTCGCGATGTACGGCGGGTTGCTCAGCACCAGATCGAACCGGCCGGAGACCGATTCCCCCCAATCGCCACACAAGAAGGCGGCGCGGGAGCCAAGGCCCAGATCGCATGCGTTTTGCCTCGCCAGCCGGGCGGCACGCTCGGAAATATCGATCCCGACCCCGAACGAAGCGGGTCGTTCGCGCAGGACCGACAACAGCAGGCAGCCGGTACCGGTCCCCAGGTCGAGCACGCGCGAAGGAGATTGGGGCGACGGGAACAGCGCCAGCGCCGCCTCGACGATAGTTTCCGAATCGGGTCGAGGAATCAGCGTCGCCGGAGACACCCGGAACCGTAGGCTCCAAAATTCTCGCCAGCCGAGAATGAACGCCATCGGCTCATGCGCGGCGCGACGCGCGAGCAACGCGTCAAAGCCCGAGAGCACGGGTTTGGCGGCCAGGTCGCGGATCAGATCCTCGGTGGAGCAGCCCAGAGCGTGGGCCAGCAGGAGGCGGGACTCGAGGCGAGGGTTGTCGATGCCGGCGGCGGCCAGGATAGCCGCGCCGTCGCGCAAGCCCTCGGCGATGGTACGGCCTTCGTCCCCCTGATCGCCGGCCGCCACTGCTTCGCTACCAGCTTCCGCGCACGCCTGAATTGGGAGGGCCGGCGGCGTGGCGCCAGACGTCAAACGGTCAGCCCGGCGTGTATCGCGCAACCGCGCAGGAACCCGGCCAGGGTGCGATGGAAGTCCGGTTCATCCAGCAAAAACGCGTCGTGACCCTTATCGCTGGGGAATTCCACGAACGACACGTTGGCGCCGGCGCGGTTCAACGCCCGCGCGATCGTACGGCTCTCGGCGGTCGGATACAGCCAGTCCGAGGTGAACGACGCCAGCAAAAACCGCGTCTTCGTGCCGCGGAACGCGTTGGCCAGGTCACCCTGGTAATCCGCCGCCAGATCGAAATAATCGGTGGCCCGCGTGATCGTCAGATACGAGTTGGCATCGAAGCGTTGCACGAACGTGCTGCCCTGGTGGCGCAGATAGCTTTCGACCTCAAACATCTCACCGAACAGAGCGATAGCCTCGGAAGGGCTTTTGGGTGCGTTTTGCAGCCGCCGGCCGAATTTCCGGGTCAGCGCCTCTTCCGAGAGATAGGTTATATGGGCACACATGCGTGCCACCGCCAGCCCCTGCGCGGGGATCCGTCCGGTTTTCCAGTATTGGCCGTTGGCCCAGTTCGGGTCGGCGAAAATGGCCTGACGCCCGACTTCGTTGAAGGCGATGTTCTGCGCCGAGTGATAGGGCGCCGTGGCGATCGGCAGGGCGGCGAACACCGCGTCGGGGTACGACGCCACCCATTGCAGCGCCTGCATGCCACCAAGCGAGCCGCCAATGACCGCGAACAGCCGCTCGATCCCCAGATGCTCGATCAGTTGTTTCTGCGCCCGCACCATGTCGCGCACCGTGACCGCCGGGAAGTCGGTGCCCCAGCGGTCGCCCGAGCCGTCGGGCTTGAGATCCACCGGCCCGGTCGAGCCCATGCAGCCGCCGAGAATGTTGGCGCAGACGACGAAGAACCGCTCGGTATCGATCGGGCGGCCGGGTCCGACAATCTGTTCCCACCAGCCGGGCTTGCCGGTGATCGGATGCGGCTCCGCGACATATTGATCGCCGGTCAGCGCGTGGCAGACCAGGATCGCGTTGGATTTGGCGGCGTTCAGGGTGCCGTAGGTGCGGTAGGCGACGATGTGGCCGTCCAGCGTGGCGCCGCATTCCAGCGTCATGGGTCCGTCGAAACGGACGGGGGTGTGCTCGACGTCCGGGAGGGTGGCGAGTGCGTCCATGGCCGGCATCAAATAGGACGGAGGCGGGGGTATCGCAATGGCGGCTGTCGACACGCCTGGCATCATGTGTATAATCGATCCCCGATCATACACATGGGTTGTGCCATGCGGACGAACATCGACATCGATGACGATCTTATCGCCGAGGCGATGGCGTTAACCGGCCTGACCACCAAAAAGGCAACAGTGGAAGAGGCGTTGCGGCGGCTTGTGCGCCAGCAACACCGGCGGACCGCTGTGGAAGACATGGCGGGCCTCGGATGGGAAGGCGATTTGGATGCGATGCGGGAAGGCCGGGAGTTCGATCCTCTTCCGTGATCGTCGTCGATAGCTCGGTCTGGATCGCGATCCTTCGAGACATCGACAATGCCGCAGCGTTCAAACTCCGGGCACTGGCCGACAATGGCAACGACCAGATCCTGGTCGGCGATCTGATCATGCTTGAGGTGTTGCGAGGAGCAAGGAGTGACGCGCTTGCCGCCCGGATTGAACTGGATCTCCGGCGGTATCCGATCGCGCGAATGGTGGACGAGCGGCTTATGGTTCGGGCCGCCCAGAATTATCGGCGTCTGCGCGTACTGGGAATTACCGTGCGCAAAACCGTTGATCTGATCATCGGGACGTTTTGCATTGAGGCCGGTCACAGTCTCCTGCACGATGATCGGGATTTCATCCCGATGACCAATCACCTGGGCCTGCGGGTCGTTTAACGGTACCGTCGGATGTTTTGAAAGCAGATCGTTCTTCCGTTGGCCGTGATATTATGCCAAGCCGCGTTGACGTTGACTCTCGGTCGTGACGACCCCGTCACGTCATCCTCGGGCTCGTCCCGAGGGTCGGCCTGCCCAGGCACCTTGTCCGACTTCTGACTTCATCGCATGTCGAGAGATCCTCGGGTCGAGCCCGAGGATGACGGGAAAAGGCGAACAGTTTCCTCAACGGTGGCTTATCTTGATCCCTATGGGGTCGGGCCCTGGCATGACGGATGGGCGGCCGGTACGTCATTCCTCTCGCCGATTGGTATTACACCGTGAACTGCTCGACGATGATCCGCTCCGACAGCCCCTGATCCGGATCGAACAATACCGTCACGCTAACGGTCCGATCCTCCGCCACCGCGACCGAAACGACATCGCGCACTTCAGTAAAGTCCGCCACCGCCGCGGTCGGGCGTTTGTCGGTTTCCAGCACCTCGAACAGCACCTCCGCCGTGCTCGGCAGCAACGCGCCGCGCCATCGCCGAGGTCGGAACGCGCTGATCGGCGTTAACGGCAGCAAATTCGCCGACAGCGGAACGATCGGGCCATGCGCCGACAGATTATACGCCGTGGATCCCGCGGGCGTGGAAATCAGCACACCGTCGCAGGACAACTCCTGCAGCCGCACGCGGCCATCGATGGTGATGCGGATCTTCGCCGCCTGGCGCTGCTGGCGCAGCAAACTGACCTCGTTGAACGCGAGCGCTTCATGCACGGTGCCGGTCTCGGTCACCGCCGTCATCCGTAACGGATGCAGCACGACTTCCTGCGCCCGCTCCAGCCGGCCGGGAAGATCGTCGGCGCTGAACGAATTCATCAGAAAACCGACCGAGCCACGATGCATGCCATACACCGGAACGTTGCGGTCCAGCACCCGGTGAATGGTCTCCAGCATCGCGCCGTCGCCGCCCAGAGCGACCACGACCTCCGCCGTCTCATGCGGACAATTGCCATACCGCGCGACCAGTTGCTGCAACGCCTCCTGGGCGAACGGAGACATCGCCGCTTCGAAGGCGATCCGGTCGGGCGAAACGGCGATCAAACGCGTTTCCGATGTTCCAGCACCGGCATGTCGCGGCGCACCCGGGCGGTGACCTTCGGGTCGATCCGGGCGGTCGCCCACCCCGTGCCGTCGGACACTTTGGCGACGGTGTGACCCCAGGGGTCGGCAATCATCGAGTGCCCGTAGGTGAACCGCGGCTCACCCTTGCCCTCCAGGTGCTTGCCCCAGGTCGCGGGGGCGGCGAACCAGCATTGCGTCTCGATGGCGCGGGCGCGGCACAGCACCTCCCAATGGTCCTTGCCGNNAGCATTGCGTCTCGATGGCGCGGGCACGGATCAATGCCTCCCAATGGTCCTTGCCGGTGGCCAACGTGAAGGCCGAGGGCAGGAAAATCAGGTCGGCGCCCTGCTCGCGCAGTTTCCAGAACAGATCGGGGAACCGGATGTCGTAACAAATCGCGCAACCGACCGTGATGTCGCCGGCCTGATAGGTGACGACCTCATCGCCGGCGCCGTAGGTGTTGCTCTCTTTGTATCCGGTGCCGTCGGGCGCGGTGATGTCGAACAGATGCATCTTGCGGTAGCGCGCCATCTCGGTGCCGTCGGGATTGAACACGACGGTGGTGTTGAACAGTTTTTCCGGCCCCTGCTCGATGATCGAGCCGCCGTGCACATGAACGTTATGCTTCCGCGCGGTCGCCCGCATGAACTCGTAGGCCTGACCGCCTGGCTCGTTGGAGCCTTTGACCGGCAGCGTCTCGGCGTTGGCGTTGCGCACGGTGCGATCGCCGCCGAGGCTGTCCCAGACTTCCGGGAGTGAAACGATATCCGGCTTGTCCTCCTGCACCGCCGCCTCGATCAGCCGGTTCGCCTGGGCGATATTCTCCAACTTGTCGGCGCCTGGGTTCATTTGCACGACGGTGACACGCATTCGGACCTCTCCCACGACGGGGGTTTGGGCGGGAGAGAAGCGGATCGGTGGGGAACTGGCAAGGTGGGGGACGCGACGCTTCCGCCGGGGTGATCGGTTTGCGATCGGACTGCGTTAAACAACCCGGCGCCGGATGCCGTCGGTTAGCGATACGGTATTGAAGTTGATCAGCAACCCAACGCGGCATGAACTCAGGCGGAGGTAGGTCAGCAATTGCGCTTCGTGCAGCGGCGAAACGCGCTCGACCGATTTCAGTTCCAATATGACCTCCTCGTTGACGATGATGTCAGCCACGTATCCGGACTCGAGTTCGATGTTATCATACCGGATTGGGAAGGCGACCTGTTGCTTGTACGGGATGCCTTCCCGCGACAACTCGTGGCAGAGGCACCGATGATAGACAGATTCGAGCAATCCAGGTCCGAGCTTTTTATGGACGCGCATCGCCAGTCCAATAATTCGGTGAGTGAGGTCTTCGCCATGCGCGAGTCCGGGGTTCATTTGATTGATCCAGCGAGTCGTCCGTTCGTATTGGCGCGGATGTCAAAGGTGGCGCCAAAGCGTCGTGATAAAAGCAAGATTTAACACGGATTACACGGATTAAGGGCACGGATTACACGGAACGCGACTGAGGCTGCGCGGCGTGGCCTGGGGCTGGGATCAATCAACGAACCGTTTGGGCGCTTCGCGCAGCGGCTTAACGTTCCGTGTAATCCGTGCCCTTAATCCGTGTTATTCTTCACTTTCTTCGGCGCCGCGAACAACGCGGCCGGGCGAACGAAACCCGACCATCCATTCGCCATGAAACCTTTCGGTCCGCGCGGCGGACGACCAATCCGCCGCGCCGTCACGCCGGCCTTCCAGGCGGCCAAGCGCGCCCTTTGATCACCGCCGCGGCGCCAAACCGATCGCGCAACGCATCGATCGCCGCCTGCGCCGCCGCCAGCTTCGGCGTTTCCGTATCCGCCAGATCGCCGTGATCCGCCTCATCGCGCGACGCCAACGGATTGGCGCCGATCCCGATCAATCGGAACGCCGTGCCCGTCGCCTCCCGTGTCAGCAACGCGCGCGCCGCGTTGAACAACCGGTCGGGCAACACGGTCGGCGCGGGCAACCGAGCCGCGCGCGTGCGCGACGCGAAGCTCGCCGTCTTCAATTTCAATACCACACCGGCCGCCGACAGATCTTGTTCCTTCAATCGCCGAGCCAACTTCTCCGACAACCGCCACAAATGCCGTTCAAGATCGGCAACCGACGTCAGGTCCGTCGCGAAGGTCGTTTCGGCGCTGACCGATTTCGTTTCGCGTTCGGGATTGACGGCGCGCGCGTCTTCCCCCCGCGCGCGGCGCACCAAGGCTGGCCCGTCAACGCCCAGTTTCTTGACCGCGTCGCGATCGTTCAGGATCTGTAGGTGGCCCAACCGGGTGATCCCCAGGGTTTCCAGTTTACGCGCCTGCGCCGGGCCGATGCCGGGCAACAACCGCACCGGTTCGCCCGCCAGAAACGCCCGCGCCTCATCCACGCCGATCACCGCGAAACCGCGCGGCTTGTTCCGGCCGGCCGCGATCTTGCCCATCAACCGATTGCCGGCGAGACCAATAGACACGGTGATCCCGACCTCCCGCTCCACCCGGCGAGCGAACCGCGCCAGCACGACGGCGGGCGGCGCGCCGTGCAAGGCCTGGGTGCCGGCCAGGTCCAGCACGGCTTCATCGATCGACAGCGGCAATACCAGCGGCGTCAGTTCATTCATCAACGCGCGCACCGCTCGGGAAGCCTTGGTGTATTTCTCGAAGTCGGGCCGGATCACCACCGCGTCGGGACAAGCCTTCAATGCCTTGAACATCGGCATCGCGCTCTTCACACCATACATCCGCGCCACGTAACAGGCGGCCGATACGACACCGCGTTTGCCGCCGCCGATGATCACCGGTTTCGACGCCAACTCCGGCCGGTCGCGCTTTTCGACACTGGCGTAGAACGCGTCGCAATCGACATGCGCGATGGTGAGGCTGAACAGTTCCCGATGAGCAACGACCCGGCCCGGCCGGCACTCCGGGCACACCGTCGCCGTATCAGGCAGGATCGCGCAGCAGTCGCGGCACAAAGCGCTCATGTGTCCCCCTGGGCGCTCATGTGTCCCCCTGGGCGCTCATGTCATCCGGGTGGCCAAAGCCAGGCGGCGCCGCGTACGCCCGACGAGTCGCCGTGCATCG
>PLSZ01000543.1 GCA_003164305.1 Acetobacteraceae bacterium | reverse complement strand
CACCGGCGGCAATGGCGGCATCGGGCTGGGAATGGCTGAGGGGATCGCCTCGCTCGGCGCGGATATCGTGATTGCCGGGCGGGACGCGGACAAGGCGGTGAGCGCATTGGCCACGTTGCGCGGGATGGGCGTGAAGGCGGAGTTCGTGTCCGCCGACGTGACGAAGAAGGCGGCGTGTGAGGCATTGATCGCGGAGACGGATCGGTTGTTCGGGCGGGTGGATATCCTGGTGAACAACGCGGGGACCTCGGTGCGGAAGATGCCGCAGGATTACTCTGAGGAGGAATGGCATCACGTGCTGGATACGAATTTGACCAGCGCGTTCCTGTGCTCGCAGGCGGCGTATCACGCGATGAAACGGGTTGGCGGCGGCAAGATGATCAATATCGGGTCGATGATGTCGCTGTTCGGGGCGCCCTACGCGACGCCGTACGCGAGCTCGAAAGGCGGCATCGTGCAGATGACCCGGGCTTTGGCCACCGCCTGGGCGAAGGACAATATCCAGGTGAACGCGGTGCTGCCGGGGTGGATCGATACGGACCTGACGAAGCGGG
This sequence comes from Acetobacteraceae bacterium, assembly GCA_003164305.1. The sequence continues at coordinate 1,951 of PLSZ01000543.1, read as the reverse complement.
CACGGCAGCAGGTGAACGGGCTGCAGGAAAGTGTGGAGAAACGCACGCCGGAGGGACGCTGGGGGACGCCTCGGGACATGTCGGGCGTGGCGGCGTTCCTGGCCAGTGCCGCGTCGAATTTCGTTACGGGGACGGCAATCCCGGTGGATGGCGGGTTCTCGATCGCGATGTGAGTCGGGGGACGCGCTTTGTGCTCATGGTGAAAAACGGGACCGCCCATCAGGCACGAACGCCCAGGACGGCCCCGAAACAAACCTCACTCTCCCCGCACATACCGCTTTGTCAAAATCCGTAGATGATCCCGGAAACGCGGCCGCAACCGCTCGGTCCACGGTGTCCCGGCCGCCTTCTTCCACGCGGCGCTCAGCGGTACATCCGGTGATTCCAAATGATACAGCGCGAGATACCGATGCGTTCCCGTCATATCCCGATACCGCCGCGCGCAAATGGTTCCGGGAACGGCGGCGAGGCCGGGAATATGTTCGTTATCGTACCATTCGTTGAATTCCTGCTCGTGCGCCGGATCGACGTTCATGGCGTTCACCAGTAAGCCTCCCGCGCCCGCCGGAGCCACCAGATCGCCGGGCGATGTCTGCTCTCCGTCATGCCGCAACAACCGTTGCGCGATCTTGCCGATCCGTTTCGACCACACCGAGAGGTTTTCATACGCGATCGCCTTGTACGCGGGGCTTTGCAACACATCGAGACCATCCAACTCGTAACTCGCCACCACGTGCTTCGGATTGGCCACGCTGACCCACCGCTCGCAGGTGCCGAACCCGGGCACGCGTTGCCGCTCCGGAATATGTTCCAGATCGTACCAATCATTGAACTCGTCAGGCTGAGCTTTGGTATAATCGAACGCGACGAGCAGGATGCCTTTGGTCATTGGTTCGCTCCCTCGATAAAGTCAGATCAGCACCGGGCGGTCGCCCTCGACGATAACGCGCCACAAAATCCGGCTTTCGCTTCGGTCGTAGTCGCCGTGCGCCCGATGCATCGTCGCGCGATCGTCGATGACCAGCACATCGCCGCGGCGCCATCGATGCGTGTACACGATCTCCGGCCGGATCATCCGGTCCAGCAGATCGGACAGATAGGCGCGGCTTTCAGCGGGAGACATGCCCTCGATGTAAGCCGTCTTGGTGATGTGGAAATACACCGCCGGCGTGCCATGCACCGGATGGGTCCGCACCATCGGATGCACCACCGGACGGTCGTATTTCTCTCTGTCCTCCGACCGGACATCGTCCTGGTGATGGTCGTCCAGCCGGTTGACCGTGCGCAACGACCGCAGCCGCGCGCGCTCGGTTTCCGTCAGCGCGGAGTATGCCGCGCGCATGTTGGCGACACTGGTGCCGCCGCCGCGCGAGGGGATTTCGACACCGTAAAGAATCGTCGCGGCGGGTGGCTTCTCACGGTTCGTGTGATCGGTATGCCAACGCTCCGCCGGCTGCTGGCCGTTGCGGTGCCAGATCAGACCGATGTCGGGATGATCCGGCATGTTGTGCTGACCGTAATGTTGCCGCATCGGGGGGCCGAACACCGCCGCCGCCGCGAGATATTGGTCCGGGGTCAGCGACTGGTCGTGGAACACCAGCGCCAGATGCTCGGCCAGCGCGGCCGTTAACGCGTCTTTCGTGGCCGGGTCGAGCGGTTTGCTGAGATCGACACCGGATACCGCGGCGCCAGGGGAGGCCTGAAACGGCGTGACCGCGATTGGCATGGCGTGTTCCTCCGGTACTGGCCGGGGAGCCTAACCGCATCGCCGTAAACCGCCAAACATCTCACCAGATCGCGGCAACAGCCCTATGTCCGCGCGTCCGACCGCGCCGGGAGTCGTAACGTGCGCCGCAATGCCGCGGCAGCGCGGGTCAGATCCGCTTCCACCACCGCCGCCGCGCCATCGATCGTGTCCAGCCGCCGCGCCCGCACCGCGGTCAGAATCGCG
>PLSZ01000337.1 GCA_003164305.1 Acetobacteraceae bacterium | reverse complement strand
ATGCTGGCCATGCTGCAGCGCATGCGCGCCGAGGTGGAAAAAAACTGCGATTACGTCGGGCCAAAATTCGCCGAGGAAGCGCGCAAGATCCATCGTGGCGAGGTGGAAGCGCACGGCATCTATGGTGAGACGACGCCGGACGAGGCTGAAACACTCGCCGACGAAGGCATTGATATCCACAGCATTCCCTGGGTGCCGCCGGCGGACGGCTGAACTCAGGCAGCAGTTCTCATTTTGCCGATCGGTCTCCCCTATTCGTCATCCTCCTCCCCCGACTTGATCGGGGGATTGGCCGGAGGATCATTCAAGCCCCGCACAACCTTGAATAGTCACGCATTTTCTGACGGGTGCGCGGCGACCGATCCTCCGGCCAGGCCGGAGGATGACGGGAAACGCAACGGGTTACCTCAAAATCAGAACTGCTGGAACTCAAGCGCCTCCCTTGACTCGGCGGACCGGCGCGACCATGACCCGCGCCAATCTTCCACCGAAAAAAAGGAGACGTCCCATGACGTTCGGCCTCTCCCGCCGTGACTTTGGCCGCGCCGCGGTCGCCGGTTTGTCCAGTTTCGCGATCCTTCGCCATGCGCGCGGCGAAGAAGCGCTGAAGATCCGCTGTTCGCTGGATACCGCGCCCTCGCACGTCCGCAACATTTCCGTGGTCGATTACCTGAAGAAGCTCGAGGACGCGAGCGGCGGCAAGATCACCTCGGAGGTGTTTCATTCGGGACAGCTTTACGCCGACATCAACGTTGGCAAGGCGCTGCTGCAGGGTCAGGTGGAAATGGCGGTGCCTGGCGGGTGGACGCAAACCGGCATCGTGTCCGACTGCGATTTTGTCCAGTTGCCGGCGTTTTACGGACAGTCGATCGAGACGACACATGAGGCGACGGACGGCAAGGCGGGCGCTTATGTCGTCGGACAACTGGAAACCAAACTGCGGTCGAAATGCCTCGGGCCGTGGGTCGATCTGGGATTCCAGAATTGGTACAGCACTAAGAAGCCGCTGAAGACCGTTGAGGATCTCAAAGGCATGAAGATCCGCAGCCCGGGAGGGGCGGGGATCAGCTGGCGGATTAATTTGTTGGGTGGGATCGCGAATACCACCGCATGGCCGAACGTGCCGCTGGCGTTGTCGCAGGGCACCTTCGATGGATTCGTTTCCACCGATGAAAGCGTGTTCAGCGCGAAGTTGTGGGAGGCGGGCGTGCATTACTCTTACGCCGACCATCAGTACGTCGGGCAATATGTGCCGCTGGTGAGCAACGCGTTCTGGTCCAAACTGGCGCCGGATCAGCAGAAGCTGATGCTGGACCTGTGGGCGCAAAACATTCCGACTTATCGCGCTAACGCCGCGGCGGCGCAGACCCGGGCTCGGAAGGAACTGGAGGGACACGGCGTCGTGTTCACCGATCCGTCGCGGGAGGAACTCGCCGCCAACCGGAAGGTGATGCAGGCGGATATCGCCACCTTGATCAAGGACGCGAAACTTTCGCCCGAGGTCGTGCGTCTGACGGACGAAGCGATCGGCGGCAAAGCCTGAGATGGGGCGAGACGGGGGGAAACGGCGGGACACGATCTGGGACCGGGCTGAGCAGCTCGTGGTAGGGCTGCTCGGCGCGCTGGCGATGATCGTCGGGCTCGCGCAGGTCATTGGCCGCTATTTCTTTCCCGCCAACGCCATTTCCTGGGCCGAAGAAGTCATCGTCTACCTGATCGTCTGGGCTGTGATGATCGTGTCCAGCCAGTTGGTGCGCACCGATGGGCATGTGCGGCCCGATCTGGTGCTGCGGCTGGTGCCGCCGGGCGGACAGCGCTGGATGGAGGCGTTCAACTGCGTCGTCGCGCTGGCGTTTTGCTGGGGCATGATCTGGTACGGCTGGCAGATCGTCGATACGTCGCTGTTGCTGGATGAGCGCAGTTCCACCGCGCTGGCGTTTCCGATGTGGATTTATTACAGCGCGTTGCCAGCGGGCGGGGTTTTGATGGCGGTTCGGTATTTGATTCGTTTGTACCGGTATTTGTTTCGTTTTGATCCGGAGACCATGACGGTGGGCCACATTCCGTCGCATGAATTGCCGGCGAACCTGTCGATGCCGCCGGTGCGATGAAGCGATGAGGAGTTTTATTTCAACTGGCCAAAGGAATGACGGACCGGCGTCCCATCCGTCATGCCAGGGCCTGACCCTGGCATCTCGTGATGCAGGCCCTGTGCGCTCAGGTAGAGCACGAGTTCCATGCAGGCCGATCCTCGGGTCGAGCCCGAGGATGACGATACGGGACCGTCACGACCAACGGTCAACGTCAGCGCGGGTTGGTATTATTTCAATGTTTCTCCGTGACCTCCGTGCCTCTGTGGTGAATCATTCTTGCTTTTCTTCAATTGCCGTCAGCCAGGCGCGGCGCGTGCCCCGCACCGGCGCGACACGGCCCTTGGCGTCAGGCGGCAAGCACGGGCTCATCGCCCATGATCGTCGTGCGATGCATGACGCGGCGCTCCGACGGATCGTGCGGCGTCACGGCGTGCATGGTGCATCGGTTATCCCACATCAGCACGTCGTCCGGCGACCAACGGTGCTTGTACATGAACCGAGGTTGCGCCGCGAATTCCGTCAGGTCGTCGATCAACGCGCGCGCCGCCGTCTCATCCAGACCTTCCACCGCGTCGTTGTAAATCGGGCTGATATACAGCGACTTTCGCTCGGTCACCGGATGGCGGCGCACCATCGGCTGCCATGCCGGCGGCATGGCGGCTTTCTCCGCTTCGGTCAGCGGTTTCAAGTCGCGCAGCCGATGCAGATTGCCGAAATCGTGCCGCGCGCGACGGCCCTCGACCTGGCGGCGCAGGCTGTCCGGCAGTTCGTCGTAAACCATGTACATGTTGATGAATTGCGTCTCCCCGCCGGTGCGGCTGATTTCCACGCCATGCAGCAACGATCCGACGCAGGGCATCGTCCGGTAACTGCTGTCGGTGTGCCACAATTGCGCCAACGAAACCTGTTGCACCGTCGGATGCGACGGCGGCATCAGATTGTCGTCGTCATCGACATTGGAAACCCGGAAAATCTCCTTCACCGCGCGGGAGCGGATGATCGTCTGGTGAAAGATCTCGGGCTCCCCGAAGTGCCGGGTGAAAGCGACGTGTTCCTCATCGGTGACCGGCTGATCGGGGAATACCACGACCAGATGTTCCATCCACGCATCGTGGATTTCCTGGAACGTTTCCGGATCCAGCGGCGCGCGCAAATCGACGCCGCGGATTTCCGCGCCAATCGCCGGGTGCAAGGCGTGAACGGAAATGCTCATGCCGGATGCTCCGCGAATTCGAATCCCATCGCGCGCGCGTGATAATAAATTCCGCCGTCCTGGATGATCAGGAAACGAGCCTGCTCGCTGCCTTCATTATGGTGCGAGTGCACGGACACCGGCGGCGTGATCGCGGTGGCCCACGGCGACCAGTTCTTGCGCCGCCCATCGATCACCGAATAACAACCCTCGCCGCGAATGATCAACGACACCGCCACCGAGTTATGCCGATGCGGCGGTTGCGCGAATCCGGCCGGCAAGGAGTTCATCGCCGCGGTCAGCGTCGGCAGAATGTTGCGCGTGGCTTCCTGCCGCTCGGCGGAAAAAATCAGCGCCGAGCCGGCGGTCGTCTGATTGCGTCCGACCTCGTACAGCAGCGCGATCTGCCGGTCGATTTCGTCAGCCCGATAGTGCACCACATCCGTCGGCGCGGTGCCGGGCGCCGGCGCGCGCAGGTTCTCGAACGCCAGTTGCGGCTCGTTCGTCACCAGCCAGAGCACCGCGGTGTCCAGCGCGGTATGCTTCGCCGGAACGCCGCCGGGCAGCACGAAGACATCGCCTGGGCGCCAGGCAAATTCTTCGCCGCCACAAACAGAAACGCCGATCCCCGCGATCACGTAAGCGATCGTGCCGCTGGCGGCGAAGTCGGTCCCCAACGTCTCACCCGCCCTGATCCGCGCGTATCGCGCCAGCACCAACGGCGAGGTGGCGGGAAACGAACATCCCAATACGCCGGACAGGTCGCATGCGATCAACCCGGTGGGAGTCGCTTCATCCAGCGCGCGCCTTGGCTCTTCGACGAACGCATGATCCGGCACCGGCGGATTGACGATGTTGAACGCGTTGCCGGTGTTGAAGAACCTGCCGCGCGCCTCCGCCACCGAACGCGGCGACAACGGCCGTTGCGCCGGCATCTCTCCGATATCGCGTGGCCGTAAATCGTCGGGCATGGGTTCGCCTCCGTTGAAGGTTCGTCAGGCGCGATGGATCGTTGGCTCCGCGACCTGATACCGTTTCACCACCGACATGTCCGGATCGCGTCCCAGGCCGGGGCCGTCCGGTACGGTTACCCGACCATCCTTGGCGACGACCAGTTCGTGATACGGACTGGCCTCCAGATCGATGAACAACCGTTCGAACGGCGCACCGGGCGCCAGCGCGGCGTTGCAATGCAAGGACGCCAGGAATCCGGCGCCGAAATACGCGTTGTGCGGCACCACGCGGACGCCGAACGCTTTCGCCAGCGCCGCGATCTCCACCATCGCCGAGGGGCCGCCGATCTTGATCACGCTCGGCTGCGCCACATCCAGCGCGCCCGCCTCGAACATTGCACGAAAGTCATGCAGTCCGGCGGCATTCTCTCCCGCGGCGATCGGCAGGCCTCCTTCCAGCCTGACCTGAGCCAAACCCTCGTGATCGCCCGGCGGCCACACCGGTTCTTCAAACCAGGTCAGGTCGAACGGCTCCATCTGGTGCGCGATGTCGATGGCCTGCCACACCGTCCACGGACAGTTGGTATCGACCATCAGTTTCGCGTCCGGACCGATCGCGTCGCGCGCGGCGGCGACCTCCGGCACGCTGATCTCATGCAGCTTGATGTCGCGATACCCGAGGCCGGTCGCGCGCTCGCAGGCCGCCGCGACCAGGCTCGCCTCACCATAGCGCAGCAGGCTGGCGTAACTCGGCATCGACACGGTCGGCGAGCCACCCAGCAACCGCCACAATGGCAGGCGCGCGGCTTTCCCCGCGAGGTCCCACAGCGCGATGTCCAGCGCCGACAGCGCGAACACATGCGGCCCGTTGCGCCCGAACCCGTGAAACGCCTTCCCCAGACGCAGCCTCAATCCGGCGATGTCGCGCGCGTCCTGGCCCAATAACGCCGGCGCCAATTGCGTGTTCAGCACGGTCATCGTGGTGGCGGCGGAGGCATGGCCAAATCCCTCGCCCCAGCCCTCCAGCCCCTGATCGGTCACGATCCGCAGCCAGACCGAGTTCATGCTTTGCCAGTTCAACCCGCCCATGACGGCGGGCTTGCCGCCCATGTCGAACGGAATCCGGGTCCAGTAAGTCTCGACGGCGGTGATTTTCATGGCACGCTCCCGGTTCTCGAACGAAGCCTAACGCGAACCGGCGCGGGACGATATAGGCGTAAATACCTTGACGCGAACCGGAAACCAGACGAATTTCCTCAAATCGCGGAAATCCGCACCATTTTGGAGACTTCATTACCGAATGCAAATTTCGCAGTCCCGCCAGGCGTGCCCGCGATGACCCGCATCGTGGCGCCCGGTCTCGCCATCGTCATGCTGCTGCCAACGCCCGCGCTGGCGCAGGCCGCGGCGAGTGCCGGCCGGCTTGACCTCAGCCCCATCGTGCAGCCGATCCTCGCGGTCATCGGGACGGTGATCGCGAGCCTGCTGGCGATTTACATTCCGCGCGCGATCGCCGTGCTGCAGGCGCGCACCAAAATCCAACTGACCGATCAGCAGCGCGCGACCGTGCTCGACGCGGTGCGGACCGCCGCCGGAATGATCGAGACCCGGCTGGATCAGGGGGCGATGCGCGTGGCGCACGTCGATATCGCCAATCCGGCGATCCGCGCCGAAGCCGCCGCGGCGATCGACGCCGTTCCGATGGCCGCCGCCGCGTTGAACATGACCGTTGACGGGGTGGCCCGCATGATCGTGGGCGCCATCGACACCGGGGCGCATGGCGCGGCGGCATCCGAAGCCACCACGCAAGCCGCGCGTTAAGGCACACGACTTTTCATCGATGACTTAAATTTTATCAACCGCGCCACGCCGTCCGGCGCAAGGAATCTGGTTTTTGACACGTTTGATATCCATCCTCTGCATGCTCGCTCTCGGGGCGTGCGGCGACATCTCCGCGATGCTTAATCCCGTCAGCCCGGCGGAGGTCGCCACGCTGGAGGAGGGCGTGACCATCGCCGACACTCTGGCGCTGAATTACACGCGCCTGGCGCCGTGCCCGGCCGCCGCGCCAATTTGTTCCGTCCCCGCGACGAAGCAGGCGATCAAAGGCTACGCCCAGGCGGCCCACGACGCGGTGAAGACGCTGCAGGCGTCGTCGGCGTCCGGTGCCCCCGCGGCGCTGGAGGCCGCTCAGCTGGCTCTGGCGGCGCTGCAGGCGTCGATCCCGCCCATTCCCACCGTTACCCCCGCGAACTGAAAGCCACTCCAGAATGTCCACCGCCACGATCATCGCTCTCCTCGAGGCCCTGATGGGCTTCGTCGGCCAGATCCCGGAACTGGTCAGCGCCACGGAGACCGCCATCAACCTGTTACGCTCGGGCGTCGCGCCTTCTCCGGAACAACAGGCGCAAATCGACGCCGCGCTGGAGGCGGCGAACGCGGCTTTGCAGGCCTCGTGAAAGCCCGCCTCGTTTAAGCTGGCCCCGCTTGGACCCCGGCGGCACTTCTCCATTGACACCCGGCCGTGTCTCTTCCACGTCACAGCCCGGACCCGGCGGGCCATCTCTTTCAACATCGCGTTGACGCGGATGGCTCGTCCGGCCGGATCAGTGCGTGAGGACCATGTCGCTACTCGTTATCTCCGGTGCCGTGATCAGACTGGGCGGCCGCACGCTGCTGGACGGAGCCGATCTGACGATCGATCCGGGCCGGCGCATCGGCCTGGTCGGCCGCAACGGCGCCGGCAAATCCACATTGCTGCGCGCCATCATGGGCGACCTCGCGCTGGACGGCGGGGAAATGCGGTTCGCCCGCGGTTGCCGCCTCGCCACCGTCCGACAGGAGGCGCCGGAGGGTCCCGCCAGCCTGCTCGACACCGTGCTGGCGGGCGATCCCGAACGGCTGGCGCTGCTCGCCGAGACCGAGCACGCCGACCCGCCGCGCCTCGCCGACATCCACGAACGTCTGCGGGTCATCGGCGCCGATTCCGCGCCCGCCCGTGCCGCCACCATTCTCGCCGGACTGGGTTTCGACGAGGCCGCGCAGGCGCGCCCGGTCTTCTCGTTCTCCGGTGGCTGGCGCATGCGCG
>PLSZ01000174.1 GCA_003164305.1 Acetobacteraceae bacterium | reverse complement strand
CACGACCGAGAGTCAACGTCAACGCCGGCTGGTATCAGTTCCCAAACGTCTCTCGCCACGCCTCGATCACCTCGGGGATCCCCGCGCGGATTTCCGCCACCGTCAGCGGAATCACCTTCTGTGTCGCCAACGGCGGCTCATCCGGACGCGGCGGAACGCCGGTCAGCAGAGGCTCACTGCCGTCGCCCGCGACGATCTTCGAATACTCCTCGCTCAGCAGCCACTCCATGAACAGCCGAGCCGCCGCCGGATGCGGCGCGTGCGCCGGAATGGCCGAGGGCGTAACGCACAAAGACAACCCGTCGGTTGGATTGACGATCGCCAGCGGATTGCCCTTCTCGATCGTCCGGTACGTGGTGTTGGCCGAGGCCAGGCCGACATGCACTTCGCCCGCCGTCATCAGCGTGACCGGATCGATCGCGGAACGGCCGATGCGCGGATTGTTCTTCGCCAGTTTCTCGAAGAATTCCCAGCCGTACAGTTTGCGCATGCCGACGCACCACACGCCGGTGCAGCCGCTGAACGCGGGATGACCGGTGCCCACGTAGCCTTTCCACTTCGGGTCCAGCAAATCGGGCCAATTCTTCGGTGCTTCCTCAGGTTTTACGAATTTCGTGTTGTACAAAAGAAAGTAACGCGACGCGTTGGTGACATAGGAATATCCCGGATCGGACAAGGCCAGGAATGGTGGCATCAGGCGCACCGCGTTTTCCGGCGCGTATTCGCTCAGTTCGTGCCGTTCCTTCAGCGCCGGCATGTGCGAGATATCCGTCGTGCTGAACATGTCGCATTGCGGCGTGTGATTCTTGATGTCCAGCGTCAATCGCTGATACGCGACCTGCCCCGTCGTGCGGATGACCTCGACTTTTATGCCGGGATAGCGCGCGGTGAACGTGCGGCCCAGAAGCTCGGCGGTTTCCGCGTCGGTCTGCCCGGTATACCAGGTCAACGAGCCCTCGGCGCGCGCGGCGGTCTCCAGCGCGGAAAGATCGGCTTTCGCGACGCGCGGTAGCCCCGCCGCCAGCGCCGCCATGATCGCGCTGGCACCTATTTCGCGGCGTCCAGGATGGGTGGTCATGTTCTTTTTGTTTCCTCACGTCGCCCCTGGGCCGATCCGTCAGGTGCTTGTGTCGGTCATCCAGTCATCGGTCGAGGTAATACCGCCATCGGTCCAGGTGAACTCGATCTTGGAGTAGGTAAACATCACCCGTTCGATCGCCGTGCCGTCCGCATGCCCCTCGTGATGGAAGTCCGACAGCATGCCGTTGGTCAAAGCGACCGTCACATAGGCGCCGTGGCCATGGCCTTCGATGGTGTACGAAATCAAGACCGACACACTTTCGTTCGTGACGCATGCCTGATGCAGCAGCGGGGAAGACTTATCCAGTGGTTTGGTGATGACCAGGGGACGCGCGACACGTTTGCCGGAGGCCAAACCGGTGGAAATATCGTGTGGACTACCAACCCCAAAATCAACCGAATGCACCTCGATCTGAGCGGAAAAACCCTGGGCTCCCACTCCACCGGTCATGACGCCTTGCTTCTTTCCCGTGACCTTCGCGTAGATCGCCATATCGTCCGCTCCCCGTTATCGCCGTGCTGATCCCTGGCGCGACCCTACCAGTTCGCCGCGCCGGGTCCAAGAAATGAAACGTCCCTCAGCCGCCAAACGTATCGCGCCATTGCTCGATCACTTCCGGCACGCCCTTGGCGATCTCGTCGACCGTCAGGCTGAGCACCTTCACCTCATCCAACGATTTCTGACCCGACGTCAAAGTCAGTCCGGCCCGGACGGGGTCGGTATGATTTTCGATGGAGAGGCGAGCGTATTCGTCGCCGATCAGCCACTCCTGAAACAGCCGGGCGGCATTCGGATGCGGCGCGGACGCCATCACCGAGGAAGGGCCCACGCACAACGTCGCGCCATCGCTGGGATACACCGGCATGATTGGATTGCCGCGATCGACCTGCTGGAACGCGGTGCCGGAGGGCGCCGGTCCGACCAGGCACTCGGCCGCGTTCACCAGCGTGACCGGATCGTTGCCGGAACGGCCGACGCGCGGATTGTTCTTCGCCAGTTTTTCGAAGTACGACCAGCCGTAAACCTTCCGCAGCGCGACGCACCAAACGCCGGTGCAACCGCTGAACGCCGGATGACCCGTGGCCACGCGATCCTTCCATTTCGGATCCAGCAAATCGGTCCAGGCTTTCGGCGCGTCCTCGGGTTTCACCTTGGCCGAATTGTAAATGATCAAATGCCCGATCATCGCGGAGGGGTAATAAAATCCCGGATCGACGGTCGCCGCCGCGGCGGGGAGCAATCCGGCCGCGCCCTCCGGCGTGAAGTTCGCCAGCGCGCCGCGTTTCTTCAACGCCGGATATTGCGCGATGTCGGTCGAACTGAACACGTCGCATTGCGGCGCGTTGTTCTTCAAATCCTGCAGTAACCGCTCATACGCGACCTGTCCGGTGGTGCGAATGACAGACACGGTGATGCCCGGATAGCGCGCGCTGAACGCGCGGCCCATCCGCTCCGCCGTTTCCGTATCCAACTGGGCGATATACCAGGTCAGCGCACCCTCCGCCTTGGCCGCTTTTTCCAGCGTGGCGAGGTCGGCATGGGCTGGCCGCGTGGCGAAGCCGAGGCCTCCCGCGGTGAGGCCGCCAAGGCTTCCAAGCAGCAGGCGGCGGGATAATTCGGTCATGGTCGTCTCCGGTTGCCGCGGCGGTCCCGCCGCCGTTGGAGCGCGATTTACGCCACGTCCGGGTCGATTGACCAGCACGCGGCCAGGATGCCGGCCTCGGGGGATCACTCGAGGGCGGCTGTTCCGAACGGCACATTCAAACGATCCAGCTCATTGGCGCGCGCCAGCGCGACTGCCACGTGCTGCCCGGTGCCCGGTGCCCGCTATCCGTTGCCTGGTGCCTGGTGCTCGTTATCCGTTGTCGGTCGTCCGTTGTCCGTCGTCCGTCGTCCGTCATGCTCGGGCCTGACCCGCGCATCAGCCAACACGCGAACGACCGGAACGTTATGGAACATCAACAACGGTCCCAGTTGGATGATACTCTGGTCAAGCCCGGTCATGTCGATGCGAGACGCGCGGTGGCGAACAAGAACCGCTCAGACCCGCGCCGGGCTGGCGTTTCGTGGGTGAGATTGGGAGGTTGGGAGAATGGGAGGTCACGGGTCAACGCGCATCCGTCATGCGTTGTTTCCGGGAATGCGCCACGAAACGTGCCAACGACTTTGATACGTCGCGCTTCGGTATTTATACCAGCAATGCGAAACGTTGACTCTCCCTCGACAACCACGTCCTGGCCCGGCTCGACCGGGCCATCAATCAGCAACACGACGCTTTGAGCGATGGCCCGGTCGAGCCGGACCATGACGTGTGTCAATGTTCAGGCGGGCTGGTATTAGTTCGAGTCCGTGACGGATGCCGGGCGGCTTCGGTTTGGCGAATGCGTTGTAGCGGCGTCTTCCCGCCCAGAGCGCGGGCCGGGGCGGGTCGAAATCGGACATGGATGCCCGTTGCGTGATCGGCGGCTTCACGCCAATGGTCGCCGTTTCTCCTAATACCAGGCGTCCGAAACATTGACTCTCGATCGCCCTGATCGTCATGGCCCGGCTCGACCGGGCCATCAGCAGACGCACAGTTTGCGTCGAGCGATGGCTCGGTCAAGCCGAGCCATGACGTGGGTCAATGTTTCGGACGCCTGGTATAAGCGGACGCGCGGTCAATGGCCCTGTTCGCCATCAACAGCTATTCCCTGGTCCGGCCTGTCCGTGTTCGCGTAGCGAAAATTGAGCTTCTCTCCGCTAAACGACAGGAACAATTGACGTTGTTCACCATATCCCAGATCCTGGAAATCGATCACGAATGTCCGACCGTTCAACCATGTTCCCTTGGCGGCCGGTATTTTGCCCGGGTTGGGATTGAAGAGCCACGGCGAGCCTTTGTGGTAAAGCCCGTCCAGCCCGATCGGCACTTGATACGCGCCCGCGGGACCAGTCGGATAATGCGAGTATATTTCGAAATCGAAATGCGGACGCGGGTCGGTCAGAAACAGGGCAAAAGACCTCAACCCAAGGCGGTTGTCGGGGAATTTGTAGACCTTTCCGGAGATGGCCGAAGCAAAATCCGGCGTCGGGCCAACCGCTGTGGGTTTTTCGACCGCCACGTCCTTGATCGCATGAGTCAGCGCCTCGATGGCGTTCGGGTTTGGCGGCAGCGCCGGGTCGGACCTGACGGCGCCAGAAACACCGTCGATCAGGGCGCTGAACGGAACATACCGTCTGGCGGTGGTCACCGCCACGATATCCAAATCAGGAAAAACCGCGATCAACTGGCCGCGCAAGCCGGTCGCCATGTAAACGTGTCTTCGCGGGAAGATCCAGAAAAAGTTCGAGTAGCTTTGCTCGGGATCCTCGGGCGCATGCATGTTCACTAAATTGTGATGCAAAACTTCCGCCCAATCGGGGGGAAGCAGGCGCTTTCCCTCCCACTCGCCGTGTCGCAAATACAAATAGCCGATCTTCGCCATATCGCGCGGCAGCAAGGTGAGCATGCCGTCGCCTATCGTGAGACCCTGGGGATCGCGGTCCCAATGCCAGTCGGTAATTCCTAATGGGCCGAAGAGCTTTTCCCTGGCATAGTCTTCGGCGAGCTTGCCGGTGAGCTTTGTGATGATCGCCGAAGCGAGATCCGCGTCGCCATTACTGTAATTGAAAACCTCTCCCGGAGTATGCGCCATGGGCCGATCGAGAATGAACTGAGTCCAATTCGAGCTCCGCTCCAGATCGATACGAGATTGCTCCTTGCCGTTCTCAAAGCCCTGATCCCAATCGAGCCCGGACGTCATGTCCAAAAGGTTCCGCACCGTGATCGCTCGCTTTCTGTCATCCACATTCGCGACATGGCGATCAGCGAAAAAATCCAGCACGGGATGATCGAGACGGTCGAGCAGGCCGTCCTTGTAAGCCATCCCGAGAAGTGTGCCGGTTACCGCCTTCGTGGACGAGAATATCTCGTGCGGAATGTCCGCCGTGTAAGGAGCGTAACAGGCGTCCAGGACAATTCGCCCGTGGCGCACGATGAGTAGACTATCCAAGGCGTGTTTGGCCCCGAAGGCGACAAGGCCGGCGAGCGCCGACGAATCCATGCCTTGCTCTTCCGGCGTGGACGTCAGCCATGCCTCGGTTGGCCAAAGGGACCTGTCCGGGCTGCCCGCGCGCGCAGGCGCGAGGTGAACGGCGCTCAGCAAAGCGTACAGACTCAACGCCACGCTCAGAACGAAACAGTTTTTTGCTCGCGCGCGCGACACTTTCCTGAACATGAACGCCTCCGATCCCGGCGACATTGTGCCGAAAGGCGGCGGCGCGTTCCAGCCGGATCGTGGACAATAACCAGCGGATTGTTCGACGCGCTCACCGCTCGAAAGTCTTTCCCGCCGTCTGTTTCGGCTCGCCGCGCCGCCAATCTCCCCATTCATCGCGGCATCGATGTCGAACGCTCGCCAGGCCCGTCGAAAAGCATACGACCGCCACCGCGACCCATCCAGCCAGGCGATCGCCGCGCGGGAGTCATCATTCTGGTTGACCTCCTCGCCGCCGACCCATAGCGTGAGGAATGAACCATTCGGCGACGGCGTCGTTATTCCCAGGAAACGTCAACAGGAGCGCGTCGTGAGCCAACAGGCGATCTCGATGACCGTCGCATCGGTCTTTTTCATCGGTTGCGGCGTTGCGATCGCGCAACAACCGGCCGCGCGAATGGTCGCGGTCTGCGCTCCGCCTGGCGGCGTGTGGGGCCCGGGCAACGCGTATCGCGGCAAGATCGAGAAATACGCCGACAACACCATGGTCGTCATGAATCAGAACGTCGCCTCGGCCTACCCGAACCGCTGGGACAGAAGCCCGTCGATGCCCTTGAGTGGTGGCCGTTACGTATCGACGACCAACGTGACACTCAACGTCTCCGCCGACGGCGATGGCTATAAGATCACGAGTCCCCGCTATACCGCGCATTTCAGTTGCGTGCCCGTGGCCGGCGCCGCGCCGAAATAACCCGGCGCCCTGACACCGGCGGTTGACATCCGACCGGACTCGCCGCCCCAGTAAGCGAAAATGGGCGGGGACCAGCATGATCGTCGGTGAGACAACGGATGTCGGCGCGCGCAAGCCGAAGGCGCATGGCGCGCTCGATCCGGTGTTGATGATGCTGGTCGTGCTGGCCATCGCGATCGGCCTGACCTGGGTCGTTCCCTCGGGCGCGTTCGATCGCGATCATCGCAATGTCATCCCCGGGACTTATCACGCCGTTCCCAAACAGCGCGCGCCAGAGTATTTGATCGAGCCAGCCCGGAGCACGGACAAGACCGCCTATCCCGCCAGCCTGACCGCCTTGTTCACGGCGCAACCGGCGGGCATGAAACAATCCGCCGGCCTGATCTTCATGATCATGTTCCTCGGCGGCATGTTCGGCATTCTGCGCGCGTCCGGCGCGATGGACGCCGCGATCGATCGGTTGGTGGCGAAAACCGGAGGCCGCGTCGCCATCCTCGTGCCCGTGCTGATGATCGCGATCTCCGCCGGCAGCGCGTTTCTCGGTCTGATATCGGAATATTTGCTGATCATCCCGATCATGCTGANNGCATGCTGACGCTGGCGGAACGATTGAATTTGTCGAAGTTGTTCGGCCTCGCGGTGGTCGCGGTCGCGGCGAAAATCGGCTACCTCGCTTCGGTCGCCAATCCGGTCGCGCTGGTGATCGCGCAACCCATCGCGGGCGTGCCGGTGTTCAGCGGCTGGTGGTTGCGGCTGGCGATCTGGGTCGTGTTGCTGGCCATCGGCGTCCTGATGGTGCTGCGCCTCGCGCGCGTCGAGGGCACCGGCGTCGCGCCGACCTCCCACGCCGGCGAGGCCCTGCCGCCGCGGCAACTCGCTATCGTGCTGTCTCTCGGCGTCGCCGTCGTCGTGATCGTCGTCGGCTCCACGAGTTTCGGCTGGCACGATGAGGCGTTCGGCGCATTTTACATCGCGCTTGGCGCGGCGATCGCCGCCCTCGCCGGCATGGCGCCAAAAGCCGCCGCGCACGCTTTCATCGACGGCATGAAGAGCATGATGCTGGCCGCGCTGCTGGTCGGCATGGCCGCGGCGGTGGAAATCGTGTTGCGCGAAGGCCTTGTCCTGGACACCATCATCGACGCGTTGTCCGGCCTCGCCAGCGACAAGCCGTCCTGGCTGGTCGGTCAGGCGTTGATGGCGATCGAGATGGTGTTGACCGTGCTGATCCCCTCCACCTCCGCCAAAGCCGCCTTGAGCATGCCGATCCTGGTGCCCATCGCGCAATTGAATGGCGTCACCGGGCAAAGCACCGTGCTGGCGTTCCTGTTGGGTAACGGATTGATGAACATGCTGTCGCCGACTTCGGGAATGCTGCTCGCCTATCTCGCCACCGCCCAGGTTCCCTACAGCGACTGGGCGCGCTTTATTCTCCCTTTATGGGGGTTGCTGACGGTATTTTGTTTCGTTGTCATCGCGTTCGCGTCGGCGTTTGGTTACGCGTGACGAGCATTCAATCCGCGATCGCGGCGTAGACCAGATCGCGGAACAACAGCCGGTAGTGCTCGCGCTGCACCGGCGCCTGGATCATCAACACGGCGAACAGCCGCTCCGCCGGGTCGATCCAGAACGACGTGCCCGCCGCGCCGCTCCAGTAATAATTGCCGACCGAGCCGGGAAACGGCGCCATGCCGGCTTGCGTGCGCACCGCGAAGCCCAGGCCGAAGCCGTGGCCGGGGGGCAGCAGATCCGGATTGGCGGGGATGTGGCCAAGGTGATCCGACGTCATCAACTCCAACGTCTTGCGGCCGAGCAACCGCGTCCCGTCCAGCCGTCCGTTATTCAACAGCATGGCGCAGAACCGCGCGTAATCCATCGCCGTCGCCACCATGCCACCGCCGCCCGACTCGAACATCGCGGTTCGTTTCACATCCAGCAGCGACACGTCCATCGCCGTGTCCGGATCTTTGGCGAAGGGCTCGGCGATGCGCCCATGATGTTTCTCCGGCACCGAAAATCCGGCGTCCGTCATGCCCAGCGGATCGCAAATACGCTCCGCCAGAAACGCGCCGAGGGTTTGGCCGCTGATCACCTCGATCAACCGCCCCAGCACGTCGGTGGAGCGGCTGTATTCCCAATGCGTTCCTGGCTGATGCAGCAACGGCAGCCTGCCGAGCGTGGCGACCTGATCCTCATTGGTCTGTTTCAGCCGCGCGATCTTCGCCTCGATATAGGCTTTGTGCACCGGCGTCGCGCCACGAAACTCGTAGGTCAGGCCTGAGGTATGCCGCAGCAGGTCCTGCACCGTGATGGAACGGTTGGCCGCCACCAGGCGCATCGTCTCGCCCTCGATCACGCCGACTTTGGGCTGCGCCAAGGCGGGCAGATATTTTTCGATCGGGTCGTTCAGCAGCAGGCGGCCTTCCTCCCACAGCATCATCACGCCGACGGAAACCAGCGGCTTGGTCATCGAGTAAATGCGGAACAGCGAATCCGTGCGCATCGGCGCGCCGCTGGTCGGGTCCTGCTTGCCGAACGCCTCGAACCACCCGACCTTGCCGTGCCGCGCGACCAGGGCGACCGCGCCCGGCAGATGCCCGCTGTCGACCCGGTCCTGGAAGGCCGTGGACAATCGCGCCAGGGCGGCGGAGGACAGGCCGACGTCCTCGGGCTGGCAAACCGGCAGCGGAGCGATGGTCATGGCGGATGGTCCTCGAGGTTTCCGGGGGCAGTATCGTCCTGAAGCGCGCCGGGTTGAAGTCCTGGCTGACCGATCGGTTCCTGGTCAGCCGTCGGTGGCGTGGCGGGCCAAGGCTCAAAGGCGGATGAAGGGGATAATGGGGATCGAGTGGATGCGCGGCTCGGTGACGCGACCGTCGTCAACATCGGACTCACAAGATTTGTCTCGGTACCACGTTCCGATAAAAGAAATCCCCTTCATTCCCCGCGATCCGCTTGGCTTATCCGCCTTAAACCTTGCTTTCCCACGACCACGCATGGCGCCGCCTCGCCACTCCATGGTCCGCCCGGGTTTGCTTACCGCCGTGCTTGCGCCAGGCGGGACGGCTCGCTAGGTCATTTCCCATGCCAGACACNNACACCGCCCCAGTCGCCGACGAACGAGGCGCCGCCATCGGACGATGGTTGGCGGCCCGACCTCAGCGCGTTGCGCGCGCGCCTGGATGACCTCGACGACAAAATCCACGATCTACTGATGGACCGGGCGCGCGTGGTCGAAGGCGTTGCCCGCTCCGGCAAGACCGCCGCGTTCCGGCCTGGCCGCGAAGCCGCGATTCTGCGCCGCCTGCTGGCGCGCCACACCGGCAAGCTGCCAGCCCAGACGTTGGTGCGCATGTGGCGGGAGATGCTGGCCGGGACGACCGCGATGCAGACCGCCGTGACTGTCGCCGTCTTCGACCCCTCGCCCGGCGGCGCGGTGACAGCCAATGCGCGCGAGCATTTCGGCTTTCTGACCCCGATCGTCGCGCATGTCTCGCCAGCCGCCGCGCTGGAGGCGGTGCGAACGGGCGCGGCCACCGTCGCCGTGCTGCCGTTTCCGGCTGGACCATCGGCGTGGTGGTCCGACCTGACCGCCCGCGAGCCCCGCTTGCACGTCATCGCCCGGCTGCCGTTCTGGACCGCGCGTCCGGATCACGTGCCGGGCGCCGACACCCTGGTCGTCGGCCCCATTGCCCCGGACGCCAGCGGCGCCGACCGCTGCTTCATCACCTCCGCCGATCGCGCCCGCCTCGCCGACGCCGGCCTGACCGTGCGCGCCACGCACGGTCCGATCGTCGAGGTCGATGGCCTGATCGCCGAAGACGACCCCATATTGCCCACCGGAGCCATCGTGCTTGGCGGCTATGCCATTCCGGTGCCAGGAGACCCCGTATGACTTCGCCGACCCCTCGCCCGGAAATCCTGACGATCAGCCCCTATGTCAGTGGCGAATCATCCGTGCCGGGTGTCAACCGCGTCTACAAGCTGTCCTCCAATGAGGGCGCGTTCGGCGTGCCCCCCGGCGCGCAAAAGGCGCTGCGGGAAATCGCGCCGGAGGCGTACCGCTACCCGGATGGCGGCGCCGATGCGTTGCGCCACGCGATCGGCAAACGCTGGGGTCTCGATCCGGCGCGCATCGTGTGCGGCGCTGGCTCCGATGACCTGCTGTATCAGTTGTGCCTGGCCTACGGCGGGCCCGGCCGCGACATCCTGATGTCGGAGCACGGCTTCACGATTTACGAGATCGCCGGGAAATACGCCGGCAGCCGCGTGATCAAGGTGAAGGAGCGCAACCTCCAGACCGACCTCGACGCGATGCTCGCCGCCGTGTCGCCATCGACGCGGCTGGTGTTTCTGGCCAACCCGAACAATCCGACCGGCTCGATGATTTCCGAGTCCGAGATGGCCCGCTTCCGCGCCGCGCTGCCCCCGGAAGTTTTGTTGGTCATCGACGCCGCCTACGCGGAATACGTGACGCGCGACGACTACAATGCCGGCGAGCGGCTGGTCGATGCGACCGGAAGCACGGTGATGACTCGGACCTTCTCAAAAGTCTTCGGTTTGGGCGGCATCCGTTTGGGCTGGTGCTACGGGCCGCCCGCCGTGATCGACGTGCTGAACCGGGTGCGCGGCACGTTCAACGTCTCGGTCCCCGCGCAGGCCGCCGGCATCGCCGCATTGGCCGAACCCGGCTGGGTCGAGCATTGCCGCGAACACAACGCGATCTGGCGCGAGAAACTGGCGGACGGGATCGAGGCCGCCGGCATCAAGGTCTGGCGCGGCCAGGGCAATTTCGTGCTCTGCGATTTCGGCGTGGCCGAAAAGGCCAACGAGGCGGACGATTTCCTCCGCCGCCGCGGAGTGATCGTGCGGCGCGTGGGTTCCTACGGCCTGGCGCATTGCCTGCGGGTCACCGTCGGCACGGCCGATGAATGCGGCATGGTGATCGAGGGACTTTCCGAATTCATGAAACAAGCCCGTGGCTGAACCGGTCTTTCGCCGCCTGGCGTTGCTGGGAATTGGGCTGATCGGGTCCTCGGTCGCGCGCATCGCCAAGGAGCGCGGCGACCTGGCGGCCGAAATCGTCGTCAACGCGCGCACCCAAAAGACGCTGGACCGCGTGGTGGAGCTTGGCTTCGCCGACCGGGTGGAACTGGACGCGGCGAAAGCGGTCGAGGGCGCGGATTGTGTCATGCTGTGCGCTCCCGTGGGCGCGTTCGCCGGGTTGGCCGAGGCGATCGCTCCGGCGTTGGCGGCCGGCGCGGTGCTGACCGATGTCGGATCGACCAAGCAGTCGGTGATTCGCGATGTGGGCCCGTTCGTGCCGGAAGGCGTGCATTTCGTGCCGGCGCATCCGCTGGCGGGCACGGAATATTCCGGACCCGATTCGGGGTTCACGACGCTGTTTCAGGGGCGTTGGACTCTGCTGACGCCGCCGCCCGGTACCGACGAAGCCGCGGTGGAGAAAGTCGCGGAACTGTGGCGCCGCTGCGGTTCCATGATCGAGCGGATGGAGCCAGCCCATCACGACCGCGTGCTGGCGATCGTTTCGCATCTGCCGCATTTGCTGGCGTTCACGATCTGTGGCACCGCCGACGATCTGGCCGAGGAAACGCGTCGGGAAGTCACCAATTTCGCTGCTTCCGGCTTCCGCGATTTCACTCGCATCGCGGCCAGCGACCCGGTGATGTGGCGCGACATTTTTCTGAACAACCGGGAAGCGCTGCTGGAGATGCTGGCGCGCTTCATGGAGGACGCCCAGGCGATGGCTCGCGCGGTGAGGTGGGGGGACGCGGCGTATATCGAGGACAAGGTTGAACGCGGCCGCAAAATCCGCCGCAGCCTGATCGAACTTAAACAGGCGTGACGCTGCCGGTTCCCTGGCTCGCCTGCATGCTGGCGGTCTCCCAGTTCTACCATTTGCCGCCGCGCGTGCTGCCGTCGGTCCAGGTCGTCGAAGCGGGGCAACCCGGCACCATCTCCCGCAACTTCAACGGCACCGGCGATCTGGGTGTGATGCAGGTCAACTCCAACTGGGTCCCGTACCTCGCGCGGTCCTGGCACATGACCCCCGCCGATGTCGCTGGGCGGCTGATCAAAGATCCGTGCTTCAACATCGTCGCGGCCGGCGCGATCATGCGGATCTATCTCGACGAGGCGCATGGCGACGTGGTGCGGGCCGTGGGATATTATCACTCGCACACGACGGAGTTGGCGACCGATTATCAGATCAAGGTCATTCGCGCGTCGTTCTGGCTGTTCGGACGGCCGTCGCCACCACCGGTGAAAGTGAAGGCGCGGCGGCAGATCGTTCAGGCCGCGCCGCGATAGCGCCTTACACCGCCGGTCCGAAGGAGTGACGTGCGGCCACCCATCCGTCATGCCAGGGCCCTGACCCTGGCATCGCGTGATGCCGGCCCGATGCTTTCTCATGGAGCACGAGTTCTGTGCAGGGCGATCCTCGGGTCGAGCCGGAGGAAGACGATACGGAATCCTTCGCTAACGCCGGCGGGCGTTAACCCATCCCGAAGGTTTCCTGAGCCAGACCAATCAGCGCGCGCAAATAATCGTCGCCGGTTTCCGCCCACTCGCCAAACGCGATCATCTCCCGGTAATCGTCAGCCCGCGGCACGAAGTCGGAGATTCCGTCGGACTCGCTGAGCCAGTTGCAAACGCAACGATATTCCTCCAGCAGCTTCGCGTTCGGCGCGGTTCTTAAATCGTCCGCCAGCTTTTGAAGTTGCCGCGCGGCTTTGGCACTTTGCTCATCGGAGGGTCTGGCATCGACCTTGCGCAACCGCCACTCGGCGACGCGCTCCAGTTCGAGAACCTCTGGGATGACGTCTTCCATTCGCGTGAACCTCCCACGAATGGATCATAGCCGGGTTTCAGGCGTGTGCCATCCGATGCACGTCCTGCTCGGACCACACGAGGGTCGCGGCGTCGCCAGGGTGCACCGGCTGGCGATGGAATAGTTCGTCGGGCACCAGCGCTGACACTTCGTCGCCCGGATCGGTGGTAACGGCGACACGCACCATCGTGCCCTGATACTCGACGACGGAGACGCGGCCGGACACGTGCGGGCCATCGCCCACCGATCCCAGTCTGCAACGATCCGCCCGGATGGCGATCGGTCCACCTGGTCCAGGCAGCACGTTGTGACCACCGATGAAGCGGGCGATGAAGGGGTTGACGGGACGTTCGAAGACTTCTCGCGGCGCACCGGCCTGGCGGATCAGGCCGTCTTCCATCACCACCATCAGATCGGCCATCGCCATCGCCTCATCCTGGCTGTGCGTGACGTGGATAAAGGTGATCTCAAGTTCCCGTTGCAGTCGTTTCAGTTCCTCGCGGACTTTAATGCGCAGGAACGGATCGAGCGCGGATAATGGCTCATCCAGCAACAGCACTTTCGGATGCGTGATCAGCGCCCGCGCCAGAGCCACGCGCTGCTGCTGACCTCCCGACAATTGCGCCGGCAACCGCATCGCGTAATCGGCCATGTGCACCAATTTCAGGAACTCGCGCGCCCGTTGATGCCGTTCCGCTTTCGCGACACCGCGCATCTTCAGGCTGAACGCGACATTGTCGAGGCAATTCAAATGCGGGAACAGCGCGTAGCTTTGGAACATCATCGCCGTGCCGCGGGCGACCGGCGGCAGATTGGACACGTTCTGCCCGCCGATTAAAATATCGCCGTCGGTGATCGCCTCATGTCCCGCGATCATCCTCAACGTCGTTGTCTTCCCGCATCCACTGGGTCCCAGCAGGCAGCAATAACTCGCGTGCGGGATACGCAACGAAATCCCATCGACCGCCAGGGTTCCGCCGTAGCGTTTGGTGACCGCGATGAGTTCGACGTCAAACCGGGGATCCATGTCAGCCAACCTTCATACCCGCCAAAGAGCGGCGGCGTTGCATGCGAAACACCAGGACCAATGTCGTGGTGATGATCAGGAACGAAGCGGCGGTCGTCAATGTGCCGATCGCGAACAGCGTCGGCGACGTCGCCGAGGAAATCAGCGCGTAGATCTCCAGCGGCAACGTGTTCAATGGCCCGATGGTCAGCGTCGTCCGGGCGTATTCATCGTAGGACAAGGTGAAAGCGCCCATCGCGACGCCCAGAATGCCCGGCAGCAGGATCGGCAGTGTGACGTAACGCAGCCGCTGCCACGCGCTGGCGCCCAGGTCGGCGGCGGCTTCTTCCCAGGCGCGGTTGAAGCGGTTGACGACGGCGAACATGGCGAACAGGCCGAACGGCAATGTCCAGGTCAGTTGCGCGCCAAGCGCGGAGGTAAACAGGCTGGTTTGCAGGCCGAGGAACTGGAAGCTCAAGCCGATGCCGAAGCCAACCAACAATCCGGGCATCACCAGGCTGGCGACCGCCATGTAAAAGACGAAGCCGGAGCCGGGGAATTTGCGCCGAAAGCCAAGCCCGGCGGCGACGGCGAAAACCACTGTAACGCATGCGACAACAGCGGAAAGGCCGATCGAGCGTCCGAACGACACTGGAATGTTCGCCATCTGGCCAGGCTTGAGGATTTCCCGGAACCAGGTGGTGGAGGCGCCGACCATGGGGAAGGTCACGCCGCCGTTCTCACCCTGAAACGACAGCACATAGATGACGAACATCGGGCCGTAGAGGAACAGCAGATACGCCGCGAACAACCCGCCCAACGCGTAGAAGGTCCACGGGCGGGCGTCGCTGATCGGGCGTACGTTGGGGCCGCCGACCATCATTTGATCAGTTCCTTCCGCACATCGACGATCCGCATCATACCGGCGACAATGATCGCCACGAACACGACCAGAACCATCGCGTTGGCGGCAGCGGGAGGATATTGCATCGCCTGGATCTCGGTCGATAGCATCGACACGATGGAGGCGCTTTGTCCGCCGCTCATTTGCCGGACGACGAAATAGTCGCCCATCACCTGAGTGAACACCAGGATCGAGCCAAGCGCGATGCCGGTCTTCGACAACGGAATCACCACGTCGGCCATGGTTCGCCACCGGCTGGCGCCCGCGTCGCGCGCGGCCTCGATCAGCGCGGGGTCGATCTTCGCCATGGAGTTGGCGATCGGACCAACCATCAGAAGCGTGAACAAGTGCACGTAAGTGATGATCACCGCGAAGTCGGAGAACAGCAGGAATTCCAGCGGCTCATGTGTGACGCCCAGAGCCATCAGCATCTGATTGAACGCACCGTTGCGTCCGAGGAACGGGATCCAGGCGATGGTACGAATGATGCCCGAGGTCCAGAACGGCACAGCGCACAGCAGGAACAACACCGTCCGCACCATCGCGTTGCGGACGTGAAACACCAGGAACCATGCGATGTTGAACCCGAGGAACAGCGTGATCGCCCAAACGATCAGCGACAGCCGGATCGAACTGACATAGACGCGCCACGTCGCCGGCGTGGTCAGCAGATCGTGGTAATTATCCAGCATGAACGCGGGATAAATCCCGGTCCGGTCGTAATCGAAGAAACTGACGACCAGGAACAGAAACGCCGGCAGAGCGACCAAAGCGGTCAGCACCAGCGCCAAGGGGCCCACCTGAAACCACGAGATCAGCGCTGGCGAAAGACGGACCCTCGGCCAGGCCAGGCGCGGCCACAGACTGGAGCGGAGGAAGGTGGCCGGAAGCGAGTGCTCCCCGCTCATGCCGCCTGCTTCAGCGTATCGCGGCAACGCATCAAGGGCATGATGCGGGTGCCGAACTGCTCCATGCCGATGACGAAATCGTCGAAGGTCATCATGACGCCGCGCACGCCCGGCACGGTGGAAAGCTCGTCCAGCATCTTCGCGACGCTCGCGTAAGAACCGACCAGCACTCCCTGGTTCGTCGGCAGTTTGTTGGTGCCGAGGATGCGCCGTCGATTCGGCTGCGCATAAATATCCGTGCTTGGATCGTCCTCCGCCTGAGCATCCCGATACGCCAAAGCTTCAAGGTCGGTGCCGGCTTTGTAGTGTTCCCACTTCGCGTTGGCGGACTCATCAGTTTCGTCGGCGATGACCATCGTCAAAATCAGCGCGCCGCAATCGCGTCCGGTTTCCTGGTTGGCTTTTACCAGCCGCGCCACACTGGGCTCCACGGCTTTCGGCGCGTTGTATCCGAAGCTGGCGCAGAAATTGTAATCCGCGTATCGCGCCGCGTATCTCGTTCCGGCGTCGCTCTGCGCCGCGCAGATGATGGGAATTTTCGCGGTCGGCATCGGCAGGCAACGGCAATCGTCCATCTGGAAGAAATCGCCTTTGAAGTCGGAGCGGCCGGTGTCCCACAACTCTTTCATGATCGTGACGTACTCGGCGCAATAATCGTACCGGCGTTTGTAGTGCTCGGAGCCTGGCCAGATCCCCATCTGGGTATATTCGCGCCGCTGCCAGCCGGAGATGATGTTGACCCCGAATCGTCCATGCGAGATCGAATCGATGGTCGTCGCCATGCGGGCGGTGAACGGCGGTGGCATCGTCAGCACGGCGCAGGTGGCGAACAATTGGATACGTTCGGTCACCGACGCCAAACCGGCCATCAGGGTGAAGGACTCCAGGTTGTAATCCCAGAACCCCGAGGGACCGCCGAACCCGTGCAGCTTAATCATCGACAGCGCGAAATCGAAGCCGAAGCCCTCGGCTTTTTGCACGATCGTTTTGTTCAGGTCGAAGCTCGGCTTGTATTGCGGCGAGGTCGTGGAGATCAACCAGCCGTTATTGCCGATCGGAATGAAAACGCCGAGTTGCATGATTGGAACTCCGGTTCAGGACGTAATGAATTCGTTCCACTTGCGCGTCAGATACCGATCCTCATCCATTACCGAGTTCCACACGGCGATATTGCCCAGTCGTTGCCAGAAGGAACCGCCGTCGCGGGTGACGCCGGCTTTTTCCTGGAGTTTGCCGAACGGATTCATGATGTCGGTGGCGGCGGGTTTGCCACCATACCAGTAGTCCCATTCCGCTTCCGTCAGGAACTTGCGGGTGTTCTCGGGCTGCGCGGAGTAATAACCTTCGCGGGCGATGAACGCGCCCTGGAAACCGCTGGTGTACCAGTTCATGTACTCGTGGAAGCAGTCCAGCTTCAGGCCAGTCAGGTGCTTCATCGCGCCAAGGGTGTAGCCCCAGCCACGATACCCTTCCTTCAACGGCTGGAACGTGCAGGCGATGCCGCGGGAGCGAACCGCGGCGACGGCGGGCGACCACATCGATTGGATGACCACCTCGCCCGAGGCCATCAGGTTGACCGATTGATCGAAGGATCCCCAGAACGAGCGGAACTGACCGGACTTTTTAATGTCGGTCATCATCTTCATCGTTTTGTCGATTTCTTCCTTCGTCATGTTTCCTTTGTCGCCGTAATGAATATCGCCACGCGCCTCGACGGCCATGGCGACGTCGATGACGCCGACGGTGGGTTGATCCTGCAGCGCGGCTTTGCCTTTGAAATCGCTGCTGAGCAGGTCGGCCCAACTGGTGACCGGCCGCTCCACCAGGTCGGGGCGGATGCCAAGCGTGTCGCCGTTGATCACCGTCGGGATGCCGGTCACCCAATCGGTCGGTGTGCCGTCACTGACTTTTTTTCCGTCCTCGCTGGTTGTGTACAGCACGTTCAACGGCATCACGCCCTGGCGCGAGGCTTTACGGCCGTCGGGATACTCGCCCTTGGTGAAGATCGGGATCGTCTTGTCCCAGTCTTTGATCTTCGCCACCGGAATGGTCTGCAGAATGTCGCGGCCCACGAGATACTTCATGAACACCACGCTGACGTCCGCGCAGTCGATGGAGCTTGATTGCGACAGGAATCGGTTGAGCAGATCGGCGTTTTCCGTGGCCTGCATATGGACGGTAAAGCCCAGGTCCTTGGTGGCCTGGTCCGCGATCGCCGGGATCGCGGTGACGGGCGGTCCGGCGTGTTGCAGGACCACATCCTTGATGTTCTGCGCCCAGATGGTTGGGAATCCGGTGATCGCTCCGGATCCGACGGCCGCGCCGGCGGTGCCGAGCAGGGCGCGGCGTCCGAGACGCGTCTCGCATGGGGCTGATTTGCGTGTCATCCTGGCTCCAGTCGGGGTTGAAGGCGGATAACGCCTGTTTAATAGGCAACATCGATACTCTACGCGCAGATTGTTGCAATGCACAATTTCTTAATGCGATCATATCGGGCAATAAATGGCAATATTGACTATATATTAGTCGATTGCCTATCGAAACAGATCAAAATATAGCCAAATCCTCGCGGCGATTTGCCATTGCCACCGCCTCAGGAGGGCATAAACTCAACCAAACGCGCCGGAGGGAACCGAATGAGCCGATCGATCGCCATCGACGGCGCCCGCCGCGGCGAAGTGAACGAACCAACCACACTCCGGCTGGAACGCGCCCAGATCACCGATCTGAGCGAGATCGGCCGCATGACGTCGCTGCGTGAACTGATCCTGACACGAACGCCGGTCAGCGACCTGACGCCCCTGGCTGGACTGACCAATCTGGAAACGCTCGGGCTGCGGCTGACGCGGATCACCGATCTGACGCCGTTGGCCGGTTTGACACGGTTGCGCAACCTGATCGTTTCGTTCACCGAAGTCCGCGATCTGTCACCGCTCGCCGGCCTCACGCGGCTGGAAAGTTGTCACCTGACCGGAACGTTGATCGAAGACGTTGCGCCGCTGTCAGGCCTCGTCAACCTGATGCGGCTCGATCTCGGCGGCACGCGGATCGCGGACATCGAGCCATTGCGACCATTGACCAAACTCCAAGGCCTGCAACTGGCGGGAACGCGGGTGCGCGACCTGTCGCCGTTGCAGGGAATGACAGACCTGCGCTTTCTCGACCTCGGCGATACGCCGGTCGCCGACATCACTCCTCTGGGCCGCCTGACGTCGTTACGTGAAATCGATTTACGGGGAACCCGGGTGACTGATATCGCGCCCCGGGCAACGTTGTCCGGATGCGCGATCATCACCGCCACGAACCCAAGACGCCGCCGGCGCTGAACGCGGCGCCCCGACCATCGATCCCCATTTTAAACCTATTTTGCGGTTCTTTGCGTTATTCGCGTTTAACCTTTCGGTGGAAAGTCCATCGCCGCGGGCAAGCAAAGGGGAACGCGAATAACGCAAAGAAACGCGAAGGGGACTGTGCGGTATAAGCCGCGAGGGTCAAACGGCGAAAACAATGACGCATGAGTAACCCCGTCATGCTCGGGCTCGACCC
>PLSZ01000551.1 GCA_003164305.1 Acetobacteraceae bacterium | reverse complement strand
CCGTCCGCGACATGATCAGCTCGCCGATGTGGGAGGAGCTCAACAAGTTCTACCTCATGGTCCGCAACGCCAATAACGACCAGGGCGTCTTGGACTCGCCGTTCGACTTTTTCGGCCGCATCAAGCTGGGGGCCACGCTTTTGGACGGCGTCGCCGAATCGACCATGTCGCGGGGCGAGGCCTGGCACTTCCGCCGCCTGGGACAGTCGATCGAACGGGCCGACAAGACCTCGCGAATCCTCGACGTGAAGTATTACCTGCTGTTGTCCAACGCGGCCGACGTCGGCGGCTCGGTGGACACCAACCAGTGGGCCGCGCTGTTGAAAAGCGCCAGCGCCCTGGAGATGTACCGCAAGAAGTACGGCCGCATCGGCCCGGCCCAGGTGGCCGAGTTCCTGGTCCTCGACCGCGATTTCCCCCGCGCCATGCACTTCTGCCTGATCCGGGCGGAGGAGTCGCTGCTGTCGATCACCGGCAGTCCTCCCGGCACCTTCCGCACGCCGGCCGAGCAGCGGCTGGGGCGGCTCCGGGCGGAGTTGGATTACGCCAACATCCAGGAGATCATCAGCACCGGGCTCCACGAGTTCATCGACGCCTTCCAGACCAAGCTCAACCAGGCCGGCGCCGCCATCTCCGAGACCTTCTTCGTCGTCCAGCCGGTTTCCGGCAATCCCGGTTCCCAGGGGCAGTCGATGGTCCAGCATTCGACGTAGGTTACGTGCTACACTCCAATGGGACTTTATGTTTTGGGGGTGCCACTGCTGGCTTGTCCAGCAGTGTCGAGGCACCACCGGACACAACACTGCCGGACAAGCCAGCAGTGGCGCCCTTATTCGCCAAGACTACCAGAAAAAAACTCCGTTCAGCCTTGAATCGCTACGATAGGCCCCCACGATGAGCATCCGCGTCGCACTCCACCATTACAGCCGCTACCGCTACGACCGCGACGTCGGCCTGTCGCCGCAGACGGTCCGCCTGCGGCCGGCCCCGCATTGCCGCACGCCGGTGTCGGCCTATTCGTTGCGGGTCGAGCCGCAGGACCATTTCCTCAACTGGCAGCAGGATCCGCAGGGCAATCACCTGGCCCGCGTCGTGTTCCCCGAGAAGGTCACCCATTTCGACGTCACCGTCGATCTGATCGCCGACATGGTGACCATCAACCCGTTCGACTTCTTCCTGGAGCCCGAAGCCGAGACCTGGCCGTTCGCCTACGACCACACGCTGGACAACGAACTCGCCCCTTTCCTGAAGGCCGATCCGGCCACGCCCGCCCTCGCCGCCCTGCTGGCGACCATTCCGCGCGCGCCGATCCGCACGGTCGATATGCTGATGGACCTGAATCAGCGCATCCAGAAGCAGATCGAATACGTCGTCCGCATGGAGCCAGGCGTGCAGACGCCGGAGGACACGCTGGCCCTCGGCCGCGGCTCCTGCCGGGATTCCGGCTGGCTGATGGTGCAGTTGCTGCGGCACCTGGGGTTCGCCGCGCGTTTCGTCTCCGGCTACCTGATCCAGCTCGCCCCCGACGTGCGGCCGTTGGAAGGCCCGCAGGGTCCCACCTCCGACTTCACCGACCTGCACGCCTGGTGCGAGGTCTACCTGCCCGGCGCCGGCTGGATCGGCCTCGACGCCACCTCCGGCCTGCTGGCGGGCGAGGGCCACATCCCGCTCGCCGCCAGCCCCGACCCGACCTCCGCCGCGCCGATCAGCGGCATGGTGGAGAAATGCGAAACCACGTTCGACGTCGAGATGACGATCCGCCGCATTCTGGAAACGCCGCGCGTCACCAGGCCGTACACCGAGCAACAATGGCGGACGATCCTCGACAAGGGCGCCGCCGTGGACCGCTCACTCGCCCGCGGCGACGTGCGCCTGACGATGGGTGGGGAGCCGACGTTCGTTTCCGCCACCGACCTCGACGCCCCCGAGTGGAACACCGAAGCGGTCGGCCCCACCAAACGCGCCCATGCGGACCAGCTCATCCGCCGCCTGATGAACCGCTGGACCTCCGGCGCCGCCCTGCAATACGTCATGGGCAAACAATATCCCGGCGAACAGCTCCCCCGCTGGGCTTTCCACTGNNGCCGCCGATTTCGCCGGCCGCCTCGCGGAACGGCTGCAGATCGATCCTGGCCGCGTTATCCCGGCGCACGAGGACACGCATTACTACCTCTGGCGCGAAGGCCGCCTGCCCGCCAACGTGCTGGCCGAGGATTCCAAACTGGGCGATCCGCTGGAGCGCGCGCGGCTGGCCAGGGTGTTCGACCAGGGCATCGCCAGTCCGGTCGGCAGCGTGCTGCCGTTACGGCGCGTGATGGACAATGGCTCCCGCCGCTGGCAGTCGGGCGCCTGGTTTTTCCGCGCCGGCGAGATGTTCCTGGTCCCCGGCGACTCCCCCATCGGCCTCCGCCTCCCCCTGGAATCCATTCCCTGGGCTGATGGCGACTTGCTCGAAACCCAGTACGAACCCGACCCCTTCGCGCCCCGCCCCCCTTTGCCGCCGCGCCAGGCGATGTCGCATCGCCGGCTGTCCGACCTGACGCGCGACAGCAGTGGCATCGAGGGCTTCCGCCCGGTGGCCCAGGAGTTGCCGGTCATCGGGCGCGGCGAGCCCGGGTTGGTGCGGACCGCGTTGGCCGTGGAGCCGCGCGACGGTAAGATGCACGTCTTCCTGCCACCCTTGTTCGCGGTCGAGGACTGGCTGGACCTGCTCGCGGCGATCGAGGAAACCGCCGCCGAAACCGGCCGCCCCGTCGTCCTGGAAGGCTATCTGCCGCCCTCCGACCCCCGCCTGACGACGTTCTCCGTCACCCCCGATCCCGGGGTGATCGAGGTCAACGTCCACCCGGTGAAATCCTGGTCCGAACAGGTCACCCAGACCGAGGAACTTTACGCTGAAGCCCGTCTCGCCGGCCTCGCGACGGAAAAATTCGACCTGGACGGCAGGCATGTCGGCACCGGTGGCGGCAACCACGTCGTGATGGGCGGCGCCACGCCCGAGGACTCGCCGTTTCTGCGCCGTCCCGATCTGCTGAAGTCGATGCTAGGGTTCTGGCACAACCATCCCAGCCTGTCGTTCCTGTTCAGCGGCCAGTTCATCGGCCCGACCAGTCAGCACCCTCGTATCGACGAGGCGCGGCAGGACAGCCTCGCGGAACTGGAGATCGCGTTTTCGGAAATCCACCCCGGCGCCCATGTGCCGCCGTGGATGACCGACCGGCTGTTCCGCAACATTCTCACGGATATGACCGGCAACGGGCACCGCACCGAGTTCTGCATCGATAAGCTGTACACACCGGACAGCGCCTCCGGCCGGCGTGGCCTGGTGGAATTCCGCGCGCTGGAAATGCCGCCGGGCACGCGCATGGCGGCGGCGCAAATGCTGCTGATGCGCTCCGCCGTCGCCGCGTTCTGGGAACACCCGTATGAGCGCCAGTTGATCCGCTGGGGCACCCGCGTGCACGACGATTTCATGCTGCCGCATTATGTCGAGCGCGATTTCTCGTCCGCGCTGGACGAGCTGCATGCCCGCGGCCACGGCCTCGACCCAGCCTGGTTCGCACCGCATCTTGCTTTCCGCTTCCCGCATATCGGCTCGATCCCGGTACATGACGCCGAGGTGGAACTGCGCGCGGCCCTGGAACCCTGGCATGTACTGGGCGAGGAAACCGGCGCGGCGGGCACGGTGCGCTACGTCGATAGCTCGGTGGAGCGGGTGCAGGCGCGCGTCTCCGGCTGGATCGATGAGCGGTTCGTTCTGGCCTGCAATGGCCGCGCGGTGCCGCTGAACGCGACCGGCCGGGAAGGCGAATACGTCGGTGGCGTGCGCTTCAAGGCCTGGAACCCGCCGAGCGCTCTGCACCCGACGATCGGCGTGCATGTCCCGCTGATTTTCGATGTGTTCGATCGCTGGAACGGGCGTTCGTTGGGCGGCATGACCTACCACGTCGCGCACCCCGGTGGCCGCAATTACGACTTCCGCCCGGTCAACGCCAACGAAGCCGAGGCCCGGCGCCGCGCGCGGTTCTTCCCGTTCGGTCACACGCCGGGCGAGATGCGCGAGCCGACCGAAACGCGCTCCCGCGAGCACCCGCGCACACTGGATTTGCGCCGGGTGTAACGGGCAACGTCCGCCCTCGGCGTTTTGGACCTCTTGCCGGGGGCGACGCCCCCGCGGCCGACGGATGATCCGGACGTACAGAGGTCTTGTTATCGTGACTGTGGCGACACCCTGGGGCTGAGATTCCAGCTCGTTCCATCGTAGACAATGATAATTGGCACCTTGGCGGAAGTGGTGATCGCGTTGGCGATGTTATTGGTCGCGGTGAATGACACGACATCATTCGGGATCAGCTTGATCTCGCGCCCTGTCCAGGCGGCCGCGCTGATTTTTGTTACCGTTGTCGTGCCGGTCAGGGACACGGTCGGATTGAGTGGCAGAGTCAGCGTGCTGGCTGACGCCACCGAAGGGATGACGTTGTCCACGCCAAGATTGTTCTTTATGATTTTGTTCACGCCGGTCGAATTATCAACCAGCGGCGCGATCACATTGCCAGTGAGATTATTTCCCTGGATGTTGAGATTGTCCGCGGCTCCAAGGATGTAGATGCCCCGCTGTTGCGTCGGGACCATCTGATCATCGATAAAGATATTATTGACGAGAGTTAAATTGGTGACGCCGCCGGAGGAGGATACAAACGCGGCGCACGGCGGCGAAGTATTGGTTTGGCAACTGTTCTTTATCGTGTTCGCGATGAACGCGACACCGGTCGTTCCTGGATCAGTACCGGCGCCATTCCACTGCTGGTTTACCGCGGTGTTACCGGTCACCAGAATATTGTTGGCCGCGATTTCAAACGCGCCCGAAGCACTGTTGCACCCTCGATCGACGGTGTTGTTCGCGACCAGAATACCATCGTTGGCGTTGGCGTCGATGACGAAGCCAAGAGCGGTCTCCCCTCCCGGATCGTCGGCCAGCCTGTATACTATCGTGTTCCCCGTGGTGCCCGCGACGGCCGTGTAATCGCCATTATACCCGGAGGGCGACATACCCGAAACGGCGATCGTCGCCCCGACGGGGATTCCATGTGGTTGGGCTGTCGTGATCGTGACCTTCCTGTCCGACCACGAAATGGCGCCGATCGTGAATGGATTTCCGGGATAGGCCACGATCTGGCCTCCGCCCATACCCGTGTAACAATGACTATTAAACACGTGGTTGGCAACGATTCGGGTTCCCTTGCCGTTCGCGCCAATGCCATCAATGCCGGTGTTGCTAACAGTATTGTGGTCGATCGTAACGGACGAACCACTGCCCGCCCAGACACCATAGATATTCGCGTCGGGTGACGTGCCGATAATCCTCGACCGGGTGAGGGTGGAATTCTGACCGGATATCGCGACCTGGATCGTTCCGGCGCCGTTGATCGCCTGGACATGGTCAATCAGGCTATTGGCTCCGGAAACCTGCAGATCAGCGGAAGTATTCACCACGTCGTGCCCGTCGATCGTGCAATCCCTGATCACGTCACCGGCGCCAGTCATGTAGACAATCTGCGTCGCGCCGGTGAGGCTGGAGTGACGCTGTATCACCGAATCCCAACCAGCACACTGGATCGTGATATTCGGCGCCGTGACCGTGAGCATCGAATGGAACGGCAGAACGCCGGCGGGGATACTTACCGTGGCGTTGCCTCCACTACCGGCCGCGGCCACAGCCGAGGCCACACACGGCTCGACATCGTGCGCGCCGTCCCAGACGCAGTTACCGAATGCCGCGGCGTCATACCGTGCGGATGCTCTTGCTGAAGCGACGATCTCGCTGACTGGCCCGCCCCCCTGTGCCAATGCCATGGCGGGGGACAGCACCTCAAATAATATTACGGAAAACGCAATGGAGTAACGCGACAATTTTCTCTCCTCATTACCGTTTGTTCGAAGGCTCGAGAGAAACTCGTGAGCCAGTTAGCGATGTCGCGAGGAGTCTATCAGCCGTCGTGCTATCACAGGCTTCTCCAGCTGTCTCTCGACAGCACTAAGAATGGTCACCGCTGCCGTGCAAGGCAGCGGCGACGCGGAGAGACCTGATTCTGAGGCCTTGCCTGGAAATACCCCCGGTTGTCCTGACACCTGAAGCGCGGAACCCTGGATAAAGCCGCAAGAGCGCCTACCTCCGCCTGGCGTAAGGCGACGTGCGACAATAACCGCTTCAGCCGGGCTCTCGTTCAACCGTTGTCACCGGGCCTGGCCCGGTGATCCATACCAGCACCGTGCCGCGA
>PLSZ01000139.1:242-7705 GCA_003164305.1 Acetobacteraceae bacterium | reverse complement strand
GCTGGCTCAAGTGACGACAGGACCTGGTCGGCCCAGGAAGCGCATCACGTCGGGGCTGAGGAAGGTCGTCAGGCCGTGGTGCACCAGACCCGGGTAAAGCCGGTTCAGCGATTCGGGCCACGCCACCCGCAACTGCTGGTCCATCGGCTGTTGCGTCCGCTCCGGCTGTTTCAGCCATATGAAACAATTATCGCGCCGGACGTATTTCATCCTGGCGACGTCCATTGAGCGGGCCAGCCACTCCCGGCCGTTGACGCGGATCTGGATGGAGAAGGGAAACCAGGTCTGGGTGCGGGCATGCATGAAGCCGAGCACTGGATGGATGTAGTAATGATACAGATGCAGGCATTTGCGGCGGCGCGGCACCAGGTTCAGATGTTTGCTCTCGCGGTCGCGCACCAGTTCATAGGTCTGACAGACCTCGACGGCGGTGAGAATACAGATCAGTCCTTTCGTGATGCCTCCGCCCCCCGCCTTCGCAGGGGCACGCGCGGCGATCTCGCGAGCGACCTGCTCTTTGTTGGTGACGCTCGATGGCAGATAGCGGATCGGCCGGCCGGTCCGTCGCGCGACTTCCTCCGACGCCTCTCTTAATTGTTTGGTCAAAGCTTCCGCATGGCTGGCGAAGTTCTTCAATAAAACCCGGGCGGCCCAGAGATAATCCATCATCCCGGCGCGGTGGCCAAGGATCCGTAACGTTCCCGGAACGCCAGGTGGTCGAAGCCGGAGAGTGTCCCGATGACATCGTCCGCGTGTTTCGATACAGAGGGATCCACGGCGTTCTCCTTTGACTGAGTTGGTCTCTTTGGTCGGCAATCAGTTTAGCCAATCCGTGTGGGAACGCCGTACTCTTGTTTCGTTGCGGCCGAAGGCTGCGCTGTGTGAATCCGCGTTCATCCCGTTCTTGTCCGCGGCAAAATTCTTATCGCGGGCCAATCTCTGGCGTTTGGATCGGCAAAGGAATTTATCGCGGATAAGAAAGGGATGAACGCAGATGGGCCAGTGCGGTCCGAACCGTTCCGGGTTCCGCCCCAACACCTTATGTTTCCGGACAGGCACTCAGCCACGGCTCATTGCTCCGACGCGCACCCTGTCTCCCCCGGTTTCGACCGGCCGGCACGCGGCGGCAGATTGTCGGTCCGGTCGATGAAGTCCGCGACGTTGTCGTGCAACCGGGTCAGCGCGTCGGCCGTCACGTACACCATATGTCCGGACTGATAGCAGCGGTAGTCGATGTTGGCGCGCAACTCGGGCGGCAGCGGCAGATGCCGCATTTCGTATTTGCCCTGAAAATATGGCGTCAGAAGATCGAAATACCCTGAGTTGACCTGCACCTTCAGCAGCGGGTTCAGTTTCATCGCATGCGCCAGGTCCAGCATGACATTGGCGCTCTGCTGCGACGGCGGGCCGTTTTCCGGGCTGCCCGGCGGCTGATGCGTGAAGTTCCACTTGTCGCCGATGTCCTCGACCATCGGGCGATAGGTTTTGCCCTCTCCGTATTTTAGCACCCGGCGCACGTAATCGTTGAAGGCGGAGACATAAGCCGACCCGATCGCGGCGTCGGACGGATCGTACTTCGCTTCGCGGTTCAACCGGTCGAGCGTGTGACCCTCGAACCGTGTATCGGTGCCGCCCACGATCAGGCCCTCGTCGCGCAACAGCTCCTGGCGAAATTCATCGACGCTGACCCGCAGGTCGGCACGGCGCAAATAATCGGCGGACAGCCCGGTGTAGTCGTGCAGCTTCGCCACGATCGTTTCGCGCGTGGCGGGATCGAGGCTGGAACCCGCCGCCAAAGCCGACGCGTAATCGCCCATCGCGAAGCGTTCCACTTCCGACAGCAATGTCAGCGGCACGCCGGCCCCCCGCTTATCCGGTGGCTGATGGTGATACCAGGCTGTCGCGGCATAGGTCGGCAGCGCCAACAAATACGGCGCGTCGTCGCCCGGCGACGCCTTCGGTTGATCCGGATACAGATTGCCGTTCAGCACCTGCGACAACAGGATGATGCCGTTGAAATCGATGCCCGGATCGGTCTGCAGCATATCGGCCAGCACGGCGGCTCGGGTCGTGCCGTAACTCTCGCCGAACAGATATTTGGGCGAGTTCCAGCGCCGGTATTTGGACAGGAACGCGGTGATGAAGTCGGCGAAGGCGTGTGCGTCCTCATCGACGCCGTAGAACGCTTTCTCCTTGTCCTGGCCGGAGATGCGGCTAAACCCGGTGCCCGGCGCGTCGATGAACACCAGGTCGCTGGCGTCCAGCAGGCTCTGGTCGTTGTTGACGATCCGATATGGCGCCGGAGCGGAATGACGCGCCTCGGCGGTATCGACCCGTCGCGGTCCAAACGCGCCCATGTGCAGCCACACCGTCGCCGAGCCGGGACCGCCATTGAACAGGAACGTCACCGGCCGCGCCGTCGGTTCGGAATTTCGCTTTAAATACGCGACGTAAAACATGCTCGCTTCCGAGACCGCGGTCTTCGCGTTGTCATCGGCATCGTCCTTGGGGGTTTCTTTCGGCGCCGCGTCGTCCCAGTCCTTCGGATGCACCGCCAGCGTGCCCGCCACCGCGCAATAATCGATCGCCCCACCGCCTATGGTCACCGAGCCCTCGGTCCAGATATCGCTGGCGACCGGGGGCGGCGCGTCATTGTCGGTGGGCGGTTTCGCCACCGGCGGGCGCGCGGGAACTGGCGGCGCGCATACGGGCGCCGGCGGTTTGTCCGGCGGTTTCCTCGGCGCCGCTCCCGCGGGTAACGCGCCGGTCAACCCAGCCAATAACCACATCGCCATTCCTACGCGGTTGAACATGGAAAAAAATCGGATCGGCATGGTCCTTCCTGGGGGCATCCTGTCTGGGCCAATATGGCCGGAGAATGGCCATTGGAGGAAGACAATGCCGGCTCGCACGGGTGCGGAACTGCTGCGTGGACTGAAGGACGACCGGCAAATCTGGGTCGGCGACGAAAAGGTGACCGACGTCGTGTCGCATCCGGCCTTCTCGGGCGCCGCCAAGGGCCTCGCCGCGGTGTTCGATCTGCAATGGGAAGCGCCCGAAGACTGCCTGTTTCCCGACCCGGAAACCGGCGAGCTGATCAACGTCAGCCACATGATCCCGAAATCGCCCGAGGACGTGAAACGCCGCCACCGTGGACTGCGCCGCATCGCCGAGCACACCGTCGGCGTGATGGGAAGAACGCCGGATTATATGAACGTGACCTATGCCGGGTTCGCCGGCTGCGCGCATGAATGGGCTGAACATGGCAACGAAGCCGGCGCCGCGCGTCAGGTCGAATACCAGAAATACCTGCGCCGCAACGACATTTGCCTCACGCACACGCTGATCCATCCGACCATCGACAAGGCGAAGGACGAAATCCCCGGCCGCGAGAACGACGTCATCCTGCGCAAGGTTTGCGACACCGAGCATGGGATCATCGTGCGCGGCGCCCGGATTTTGGCGACCCTGGCGCCGTTCGCCGACGAACTGGCGGTGTATCCGGCACGGCCTCTGCCGGAGGACGGCGACAAGTTCGCGGTGTCGTTCTGCATTCCGATGGCGACGCCCGGCCTGAAATTCATCTGCCGGGACAGCGTCGCCGGCACCGCCAACGTGTTCGACCATCCGCTGTCCTCGCGGTTCGATGAGCAGGACGCGTTCCTGATCTTCGACGATGTCGAGGTGCCGCGCGACCGCGTGTTCATCGACGCCAACGTCAAGGTCTACAACCAGACCAACACGCGCAGTTGGCATTCCAACGTCATGCAGCAAACCATGATCCGCGCCGCCACAAAGCTGGAATTCGCGTGGGGCGTGGCGACCGCTCTGGCCGAGGCAATCAATGACAAGAGTCCCGCCGCGCAGCAAATGCTGGGGGAATTGTGGTGTTACGCCGAACTCGCCCGCTCCGCCGTGCAGAACGCCGAGGAGCACTGCAACGAATGGGGCAACGGCGTGTGGTTTCCGGATGGTCCGCCGCTGATGGCGCTGAAGGCGATGATGCCGTTCTGGATGCCGCGCGCCAACGAGATCATCAAGCTGTTGGGCTCGCATAACCTGCTGGCGACGCCGACGTGGAAGATGATGCACGATCCGGAGTTGCGGCCGTATATCGACAAGTACCTGCACGGGGCCAACGAAACGACCGCCGAGCGGCGCGTGCGGTTGTTCCGTTTGGCGTGGGATTATGTCGGCACCGCGCTGGCGTCGCGCGTGGAGCTGTACGAACGGTTTTACCTCACGTCGGGCGCCCGCAATCAGCAACGCGCGCAGTCCCTGGCCAAACGCGATCGGGCGATGGCGTTGGTGGAACGCTTCCTGACCGAACCGGTGGACCCCGCATGACGGCCTGCTTCATCGACTGCTCGCCCACCATGCGCGCCTTGCTCACCCCCGACCGCCTCGCCGCTTTGCCTGGGCTTGTCGTGTATGGGGAGCCGGAATCGCCCGCGGCGGTGGTGGAGCGACTGCGCGGCGTCACCGTCGCGCTGAACGGCCACACCATGATGCCGGCCGAAGCGCTGCGCCGCTGTCATGGCCTGCGGAGCATCGTGTTTCTGGGCAGCGGCGCCACCAGCTACATCGACGTCGAGGCGGCCGAGGCATTGGGCATCGTGGTGCGCACCG
This sequence comes from Acetobacteraceae bacterium, assembly GCA_003164305.1. The sequence goes on along the minus strand of PLSZ01000139.1, from coordinate 3,076 downwards.
TCCCCGGCTACGGCGACCGCACCGTGGCCGAGCATACGATGGCCTTGATGCTGGCCGCGTCCCGGCGTGTGACGGAAATGGACCGTGCCGTCCGCGCTGGTCTGTGGGAGCCCCTGTTAGGCATGGATCTGGCGGGAAAACGGCTCGGGGTGATCGGCACCGGCGGGATCGGCGCCACCTTCATGGGGATGGCCGAGGCGTTCGGCATGGAGGTCGTCGCCTGGAATCGCTCTCAGCCGATACGGGCGCTGCCGGGACGGATGCTGCCGTTGGACGAACTGCTGGAGACGTCCGACGTGGTCTCGCTGCATCTGGCGCTGAACGCGGAAACGCGAGGGTTCCTCGACGCGGCGCGACTGGCACGGATGCGGCCGGAGGCGATCCTGGTGAACACCGCCCGCGGCGCGCTGATCGACGAGGCCGCCCTGGTCCGCGCGTTGGAAGCCGGCCGTCTGGGTCACGCCGCGCTGGATGTGTTCGCCGAGGAGCCGCTGCCCTTGGGCCATGCGTTCACGCGCCTGCCGAATGTCACGTTGACCGCGCACGCCGGGTATAAGACGCCGGAAGCCAGCCTGCGCCTGCTGGAGATGAGCCTGGATCTGGCGGCGCGCGATCTGGCGGCGTTTGGCGCGAGAGGCGGTTGACCGCGGCTGGCGGCGATGCCCTTGGCGCCAATTGTCCGCTGGCGCCGATGCCAATGCGCCAATCGTCCCCTGGCGCCAATCATTCGTTGGCGCTGATTGTCCGCCGGCGCCAATCCCCCCTTGGGCGCCCATCATCGCCTGGCCGTCACATTTGGTCGCATTCCGCATGGTGACAGGACGCGCGTGGCGGATGAAAAAGCCGCGGTGATCGCGCCGGCGTGGCATTGCGCAATACACGGGCAGACCGCATGTGCGACCGCGAAGCGTGACGGTCGCACGCGTCGCCGCAACCAAAGATGGGCCCCGTTGAACGTATCCGCCGCCGTTTTATACCAGCCCGCCTTGACATTGACCGTCGGTCGTGACGCCCCCGTAGCGTCATCCTCGGGCTCGACCCGAGGATCGGCCCGCACGGAAATCGTGGCCAACCTGAGAGTACCGGTCCTGCGCCACGAGATGCCAGGGTCCGGCCCCATAGGCATCAAGATAAGCGCCGCGGGAGGAAAACGCGCCTTTTCCCGTCATCCTCAGGCTCGACCCGAGGATCTCTCGACCCGCCGGGGACGTCATAAGGCGGGCAAGGTATCTGGGCCGGCCGATCCTCGGGTCGAGCCCGAGGATGACGATGAGGGGGCCGAGNNGACGATGAGGGGGCCGAGGATGACGATGAGGGGGCCGAGAATGACCTTCGGGGGAAGGTTTTTGCTCTCGCCGATCTAATCTTGATGCTTATGGGGTCATACTCTGACATGACGGATGGGTGGCCGGTAAGTCATTCATTTGGCCGGGTCGTATCGGGCCCCGCCGCGCGGCGGGCTGTTCCCCGGCGGTACCGCGCGTCGGCCCAACTGCACGGCGGCACTTTGCGCGAAACGCGGCGAGAGGTCTATCGGTGTCGCGACTGGCGTGCCTCCGCCGCCTTTCCGGCCGCGTCTCAAGCGGTCCACGCGACATGAGCGAACCTGCACTCACCGCGCCGGGAACCCCGGCCGCGGACCGCGTCGCGGCGAACGTTATCGCGCCAGATCCCACCGCCCCGGACCCCGCCGCGCCCGACCTTGCCGCGCCGGACCTGGCCGCGCCGGACCTGGCCGCGCCGGACCTTACCGTCCGGGACCTTATTGCCCCGGCGCGGGCCGTTGCCACTGATAAGACGACGCGGCGGTCTGACCGGAGCGGCCCCAGCAGAGCTTTGACGATCACGCTGGTGGTGTCTCTGGGCTTGCATCTGGCCGCGGTCGCGGCGGCTTTGCTGTTGCTGCACGCCGCGCCGGTCATCGACGCGCCGGGCAAGCCCACCGAGGTCGAGCTGGTGATGGAGGAGCGCAAGGGCAACGCGCAACCCACCGCCTCGCCCTCGGAGCAACCAACGACCGCGACGCCTCCGGACCAGCCGGTCAGGGTGGACAAGCCCGACCCCGCAGCGGCCCCGTCTCCGCCGGAGCAACCGGTCGAGAAGCCGGCGGACAAGACCCCGCCGGTTCAGCCTCCCACCGAGACAACGGCCGCCGACACGCCATCGCCACCGACCCCCTCGCCCGTCGAGGCGCGGCCGGATGCGCCCAAGGAAACCACCGAACAAGCCAAGGTCTCCGACCCAAACCCGACGGCGGCCACACCCACGGCTCCAGAGGCGAAAGCGGCGCCCGAGCCGGCGCCGCCGACGCCTCCCGCCACACAGACCGCGCTGACCATTACGTTGAGCGGCACGGACAGTCCCAGCAACGCGCGGGCCTGGGGCGACCGGATTATCCCGGCGGCGCCCGACGCGGTGTTCCACAATCGCCCGCCCGAATATCCCGAGGAAGCCGCGATGAACGGCGAGCACGGCACGGTGATCCTGGTGATCCACATTTCGCCGGCCGGCACGACGGCGGGCGTCGATGTCACCCGCAGCTCCGGTTACGTGTTGCTGGACCGCGCGGCGCGCGAGGCGGTCATGCGCTGGCGCTTTTTGCCGGCGGTGAAGGACGGCCAACCGGTGGCGTCGGACATGTCGATGGGGTTTGTGTTCGATTACTGACGCGGACTGTTGGCCTGATCAGGAAGGTCTGGACCGGGGCAGATTGAAATCCCGCCCCCTTGGCCAGCGGGATTATTCCAGCCGTACATCAACCGAACGAAACATTGACCCTGGCCCAGTACATCGTCCTGCCCCGGCTTGACCGCATAGGCATCAAGTTAAGCGCC
>PLSZ01000139.1:0-194 GCA_003164305.1 Acetobacteraceae bacterium | reverse complement strand
GGGTCGAGCCCGAGGATGACGTTTGGGGGAAAGTTTTGCCTTCGCCGGCCTTAACTTGATGCCTATGCGGCTCGACCGGGCCATCTCGCGCGGCGAGCACGTTGACGCGGATAGCCCGGTCGAGCCGGACTATGACGAAACCGCGGCGGAGTGCCGATGTTCGCGACGTTTGGTATTAGTTACCACCTGCATAA
>PLSZ01000653.1 GCA_003164305.1 Acetobacteraceae bacterium | reverse complement strand
CAACCCCGAGGCCGCCGCCGACGCAAACCACCTTCCTGGCATTGCCCAGATGGCTGGGCACGCCCATCGGTCCGACCATGGCATAAAGATGTGTGCCGACCTGGCAGGTCTGCTGCATTTCCTTCGTCGTCTTGCCGACGGCCTGGATGACCAGGGTGATCGTGCCGTCCTCGGTGTCGAAATCGGCGATCGTGAGCGGGATGCGCTCGCCCTCGGCGTGCGACATGACGATCACGAATTGGCCGGGCTGGGCGGCACGCGCCATCATCGGGTGGCGCACGGCAAGCAGATAGGTGACCGCCGAGAAGTCTTCCCGCCGGACGATTTCGAATCCGGCGGCGATCTCGGTGTTGGGCATGGCGCGCCTCCTCCCTCGTCACGCGGCACGGCAGCAGCGCTTCCGCCGTGTGCGGATCAGCGATGTCCTTGTTTCGGGTCCATCTCATTGACCTAAATCAATCGTTGGCATGCACCCATCGCATGCCACGACACCCTCCGGCCTAGCCGGCGGTCTGCGCCACCAGCCCCTCGACCTCCGGACGGAGCCCGACGTTGCCCTCGGTCAGAGTCCGCCAGACGCCGCCGACGAGGATCTCGCTGGGACGGAAACGCGCCTTGTAGGCCATCTTGTGGCTCTCCGGCACCCAGTAGCCCAGGTAGACATAGGGCAGGCCGGCCTGGCGCGCGCGCTCGATCAGCCACAGGATGGTGTAGGTGCCGAGCGAGCGCCGCTCAAGGTCGGGAGCAAAGAAGGAATAGACCGCCGACAATCCGTCACCGAGCCGGTCGGTCAGGCAGGCGCCCACCAGCCGGTCGCCGCTGTCGCGGAACTCCGCCATGAAGGTCTCGATCGGGGTGTCCTCGACCATGGCGCGGTAGTCGTAGAAACTCATGCTGGCCATGTCGCCGTCGCGATGACGGGCCTGCTGATAGCGCTGGAACAACTGGAATTGTTCGGCGGTGGCGCGTGCCGGCAGCTCGAACCCCTCGAGCGCGGCATTGGCTTGGCGGATGCGCCGTTGCGTGCGGTCGGGCAGGAAGTCGGCGGCCGGGACACGGATCGGAATACAGGCGTTGCACCCCGGGCAGACCGGCGCGTAGGCGATGTTGTGGCTGCGGCGAAATCCGGCGCGCGACAGACGGTCGTGCAAGGCCTCGGTCCCGGCGCCGGCGATCTCGGTCACGACCTTGCGCTCCGTCCGGCCGGCCACGTAGGGGCAGGGCAGCGGGGCGGTCGTGTAGAAGAACTGCGGGCGGCGGGGGGTTTTGAAATTCATGCGGGCGTTCCGCTGACCATGTTCCAGGGTCGCGGGCGCGGGGTCAACCCGGATGTGCCGGAGGCTGGGGCAAGGACAGGGCTCCGCCCTGAAACCCGCCAAGGGGCTTTGCCCCCTGGTGGGGTCTCGGGGCGAAGCCTGGACCTTTGCTCAGCCTCAGACATACAGGTTGACCCGTGTCTGCCGATACCAGTCCTGGAGCGTGCGCCGGCGCACGACCACCAGATCGCTCGCCATGTCGTGCAAGGTCCGGTGGCGCACGGTGAAGGGCGCGATCAGCAGCAGCAGGCCGGACGTCGCCAGCGTCAGATAGAACACCACGGTGAAGATCAGCGCCTGGAGTCCGGTGGGCGGCCCCAGATCGGCGTCGCGCCGCACGGTCAGCCCCATCATGGCCTGTCCCGGGGTCGCGCTGGAAGAACGCAGAAGGCTGAGGAAATGGTAGAGGAACGGTATCGCCGGCAGCACCGCCATGGCACCAAAACCCAGGCCCAGGGTCAGCAAGCCGAACAGGAACAACAGCAGCCAGCAGACGCTGACGATCAGCGCGATCAGCAGCATGTCGAACAGCCACGCGAGGCAGCGCCGCGTCATCACGCCCTCGATGAACGCCTCGTCCCGAACCATCTGAACCGTGCTGCTCATGGCTCCAACCTTATCACGCCGGCGGTTTGCACCGGTTTCGGCGCCAACAATATCATCGCCCCGTCGCGCCAGCGCGTTAAAAAATCGCGAGCATGGCGGCTCAGCGGATTTCCGGATTGGCCGGGGGCGATCATGAACAGGCTCCGGTCCAGGTCGGCGAGGTCGTAGACACCGCGGAAACTCGCCCCATGCACCGCCTCCAAAGCCTCATTTGTCCCGCCGCGGTCGAGCGTGGTGCCGTCGCCGGGCACCGCTATGCGCAGCGTGGTCAACGCGCCGAGGACCGGCACCGANNTGGTGGGATCGGAACCGAAACGCTCGGCGAGCGAGGACATCGTGCTGTCGAGGGTCGATTTCAACAGCGGCGCGCAGTCGCCACCGCACCAGGATGCGCCAGCGGGGGACAGCACGAACGGCACGAACTCGAAGACCGGGGAACTGGCGCTGACGGTCAGGCCGGCTTTGGCCAGCACGGCGCGGTGGAACGCGTCCATCCAGGCGGAGAAGATCAGCGGTTGCGGCGCGTTCTCGGTCATCGCGCCGTCCCAGTCGCGTAGTACCTGCGGCGCGCCCGGCACAACGCGCAATGTGGGCAGCAGGGCGGCGGCGTAGGTGCTGACGACGTCGGTCTGCATCGCCGCGAAGTCGCTGGTGGAGTGAACCGGCGCGCTGTCCAGCAAGGTTCGGATCCGGCGGGAGCGCCAGTCGCGGAAGGTGTCGCGCCCCATGAACACCGGGAAGTCCGGCGGCCAGACCGGTTCGTTGCCATTAACCAACCGCCCGCTGGACGGCGCGACGATATGCGGCAGCGCGTCGCCCGACGCGGACCCGGACCAGCCATACGCGTCGTCCTGGCCCTCCGCCACGCTCCGAAACTGGGTCGCCGGCGGGGGCTGAACCGCGCCAGTCCGCGTTCCCCCGGAGGGAGAGGACGGCGGTGACGTTGCCGGGCCAGGGGGTGAAGGAGCCGGAGTTGAAGGAACCGGCGGCGACGGGCCGCGCGTGTCATCGGTGGACGTGTTGGCGCCGCCATGCGCCGGGGTGACTCCAGGCACGGGCGCCCAGCCGTCACCGTCGCGGCGGATCGGCACCTTGCCCGTCACGAACAGCCCGATCTTCGCGTGGTCCGCGACCATCAGGTTCTGCACCGGCGATGTGATCAGGGCGGCCGCCTTGCCGGCTTCCTCCACGGAGTTCGCGTGATCCAGCGCCAGCAATCCCGTCGCCGCGGTGTCGCGCGGCTGCAAATTCTCCATCGCCACGGCCATCGCCGGAGCCGTGCCGGAGGCGCCATTCGCGCCGAGATCGCTGATCACCGGACCGTGCCGGGTTTCCCGCACGGTCAGCAGGACGTCGGGTTGGCCGCGGACCTTGATACGCTCCTGGCGCGAGGTGAACGTCGCCTCGGGCGGTTCCAGATAGACATCCTGGGTGTCGGCGCCGGTGGTGGTGAAGGTCCAGGCGATCTTGCTGTTGCGACCGAGTACGAGGAACGGGACGCCGGGCGCGGTCGCTCCGGCCAGCACGTGGCCTGGGGTTTCGACCCGGACCAGATACCAAAGGCCGGGGAAGTCGAAGCTCAGATGCGGGTCGCCGGCCAGGAGGGGGGCGCCGGTTTCCGACCAGCGTCCGTCCACCGCCCACGCGTCGGAGGCGGTGGAGGGGACCGTGAACGGCGCGGGGAAGGCGGGGAGGGCGGCGAGCAGGGTGGCGGCCCCCTCACCGTCACGGCCCGGCTCGACCGGGCCATC
>PLSZ01000068.1 GCA_003164305.1 Acetobacteraceae bacterium | reverse complement strand
CCTGGGCGCGTGTCGGACGCATACCACTTATTCTGATTCGCGGATCGATCACTCTCCACGTCCGACTTGGCCGCAAGGGCAACGGACGGATCGGCAATCAGGAGGGGTTTTCTACGGTGAAGCCTAGCCTGGCTGGAAAAAGAGGGTTGAGATGCACCTTGCCGTCGGGGCAACATTCCCCCCCGAGTCCAACAAACGCCAGCTACGATCCGCTTATTGCTGCTAGAGCAAATGGCGCCACCGTATCGACTATCCTGGCGCCGACAACGTCAACGCCCGAGATCTCGCTAATAATGTACCGATAGCTTTACGCGGGGTTCGTCGCCAGCGCAAAATGGCCCGGCGAGCGTGACGTACCTGATTCGCCTCTGTTTTGCAGAGAAACGGCCGGGAGTTTCGATGACATGCGGGAACTAGGCGTATGGCTCGGTCATTCCCACGCATATGGTCCTAGCGTCGCGATGAGGCGGCGAGGACCGATCTGTCGTCCGATCGTGCAAAACCCCGATACCCCATCAACCAGCCTTGCGGGGACAACGCGTTGACCGGCGCAAAATTTCATTTCATTTCCGGCCTGCCCCGCTCGGGGTCGACCCTGCTCGCCGCTTTGCTTTCACAGAATCCCCATTTTCATGCTGGAATGACCAGTCCGGTGGGATCCCTTTTCGCCAATATGCTCACTCAATTCAGTGCGGGCAGCGAGTTCGGTCCGGTGATTTCTCAGGATCAGCGCCGGCGTGTTCTTCGCGGCCTGTTTTACAGTTATTATGCGGATCAAGTCGGCAAGGCGGTGATCTTCGACACCAACCGTATGTGGTGCGCCAAGCTGCCGGCGATCGCCGACTTGTTCCCTGACGCCAAGCTCATCGCCTGCGTTCGCAACGTGGCCTGGGTCATGGACAGCATCGAACGACTGTATCGCGCAAATCCATATGAAAATACAAAGCTGTTTGTCGATGATGTCGAGCGAAATACAGTATACAGCCGTGTCGATACGCTCGCTCAGCGCAACAGACTTGTTGGGTTTCCGTGGACGGCGCTCAAGGAGGCTTTCTACGGGCAACAGGCGAAGTCTCTGCTGATTGTCGATTACGATCTTCTGACGCAGGCGCCACAAAAAATCATCGAGATCATCTATGATTTCCTGGGCGAGCCGCTGTTCGAGCACGACTATGAAAATGTGAAATATGACGCGCCGGCGTTCGACCAGGCTCTTGGCCTGTCTGGCTTGCACCGGGTGCGGCCGAAAGTGCAACTGGAGTCGCGCCGGACGATCCTCCCGCCAGATTTGTTCGAGCAATACTCAAAGCTTTCGTTCTGGCTCGACGGCTCTGCCAGCGAATCACGGGTGATCAGAGCTAAATTGAAGCAATAAGGCAGATGTTTACAGATTAAGGAAATGTGACACCAGTTAAAATGCACTCGTTCTTGTTGGCGCTGCTTGCTATCTGATTTACTCGCGTGTTATCCGGAACGATAGCCGGTTAACACCGCTTCATGAAGACGACTTTTGCCCAGAGGCGACGGAGAGGTGTTATCGTGTGGTGGCTAAAGCAAACCCTGCCTCAGTCAAAGGCAGTCCACACGCAGGTCGCCTCGCGCAAGCGCCGCATTCCGCTGATGATGCAGCTTGAGCCGCGTTTCATGTTCGATGGCGCAGCCGCCGTCAGCCATGCCGACGCGTTGCATCTGGCGCTCGATCACACGCATCCAAACGCCGCAGCGACTGTCCCGGTTGCTCCCGTAGAGCATGTTGCGCCTGTTGCGCCGGCCGTTCCCGCGGCAGCCGGCGCGGCCGTGATCTTCGTCGATTCTCGCGTCACCGATTCGGCCAGCTTGTTGAAGGGCGTCGCTCCCGGCACGGAGGTCGTCACGCTGCAGGCCAATCAGGACGGGCTGGAGCAGATCTCCAGCTATCTCGCGCAACACCATGAAGTCGGTTCGGTCGAAATCCTTGCCCACGGCAACGACGGCGAATTGCTGCTTGGCGACACCAATCTGACCAACGCCAACATCAATTCCTACGCTCAGACGCTGAAGTCGATCGGCGGCAATCTGAAGTCTGGCGCCGACATTCTCGTCTACGCCTGCGACACGGCGGCGGACGCCAACGGCGTCGCCTTCGTCGACACATTGGCGCAATTGACCGGCCACAGTGTGGCCGCGTCATCGAACACCACTGGCGTTGACGGCGACTGGACGCTGGAGGTGACGACCGGCGACATCTCGGCGAAGTCGGCGCTGTCGGCGACGGCCGAGGCAGGTTATCAATATGACCTGGCCGCGATTGCTGTGACGAGCGGCAATGACTCCGGAGCCGGCAGTTTGCGTGCCGCGATCGCCACTGCTGACGGTCATATTGGCGATGTGATCTATTTCAGTGGCGTATCGACGGTCTCGCTGACAACCGGCGCACTCAATATCACCAGCAGCATGACGATCGAATCGGATCTGGCCGGGGACGGCAGCAGTCCGGTGACGGTCAATGCCAATTACGCCAGCCGCGTGATGACGATCGGCAGTGGCGCCACGGTCAATCTGATCGGCTTGACGCTCGAGCATGGGCTCATCTCGGGCAACGGCGGCAACGGGGAAAGCGCGGGACAGAGCGCGATGGGCGCCGGCATCAGCAACGCCGGTAATCTGACGCTGATCAATACCAACGTGACACTCAACTACGCCACAGGCGGCGGCGGTGGTGGCGGTGGAGCCGCACTGAATGAGGGATTTGGCGGCGGCGGTGGCAGCGGCGCGCACTCGACCGGTGGCGGCACGTCCGGCGTCGCCACGGGGCAGTTTACCTACAACCCCGTCTCCGGTAGCGGGGGCAGTGGCGGCACCGCGCAAGGAACCTATGGCGGACACGGTGGCACGTCGGCAGGCGGCGGCCTCGGTGGCAGTAGCGGCGGCGGTTTTTATGCCGGAGGCGGCAACGGCGGGACAGCGTCGGGCAGCGTGACGATCGGTGGTGGCGGCGGCGGCACGGGTTTCGATGCCAGTGGTGGCGCAGGCGGCAACGCGGCGGGCGGCATCTACAATACCGGCAAGCTCTACGTCGTCGGAACCTCCGCCATCACGCACAATTACGCGGCAGGCGGCGGCGGCGGCGGTGGTGGTGGTGGTACAGGCAATGCGTCAGGTGCCGGCGGCCAAGCGGTCGGTGGCATCTGGAATACCTCCGGCGGCACGGTCAAGATGACCGCGGTGGCCTATACCGCCATGGGGTCGACGAACCATGCCGGTAGCGGCGCCGGCGGAGCCTCGTTCAACGGCGGCTCGGCCGGGGCCACGCCGACAACGTTTGGCGCCATAAACAACGGAACCGGCTCGATCTCGGAAACCTACATCCCGCCGGCCCCGGTAGTCTCGTCGATCAATCGGACCGGCAGCTCACCGAGCAACGGTTCGAGCGAGATCTACACGGTTACCTTTTCCGAGAGCGTCACCGGCGTTGATGCAACCGATTTTACGGCTGTCGCGACAGGAACCGTGACAGATACCGGGATTTCTTCGGTCACGACCAGCGACAACATCACTTATACGGTGACGATCGGCGGGGTCTTGGGCGACGGAACTCTCGGCTTGAATTTGAACAGCTCGGGCACCGGAATCCAGGACCAAAACAACACGGCAATCACCTCCGGCTATACCTCCGGTCAGACCTATACGATCGACCACACCGTACCGACGATTTCCTCGATCAGTCGCACGGGCGCTACGCCGAACAATGGATCGACCGAGACATTCACCGTAACATTCTCGGAGAGCGTGACCGGCGTCGATGCAGGCGATTTTACGGCAGTCACGAGCGGCGCCGCCGACACGGGCATCACCGTGACGCCGATCGATGGCAGCCACTACACGGTGACCGTTACGGGCGTGACTGGCACCGGGACGCTTGGGCTCAATCTGAACAGTTCCGGCACCGGCATCACCGATCTGGCGGGCAACGCGGAGAGCGGCAGCTTCACCGGCCAAGTCTATACGGTCGATCACACGCTGCCGACCGTGACCTCGATCACGGCGCTCGGATCTTCAACGAACAACGCCAACAGCGAGCAGTTTCAGGTTGTGTTCAGCGAAGCCGTGACAGGCGTCAGCGCGGCTGATTTCAACTTGACCACGACCAATACGCCCGGCGGAACGGCGCTCACCACCGGTGGGATCGTGTCGATCACCACGAGTGACAACACGACCTATACGGTGACGATCGGCAGCGTGGCCGGCGACGGCACGTTGCGGCTCGATCTTAAAGCCAATGATGCGGGCGTCACCGACGCCGCCGGCAATGGCGCCACGGCGGCCTTCACCAGCGGCGACGTCTACACGATCGAGCATACGCCTCCGAGCGTCAGTTCGATCGTCGCCACCGGCAGCAACCCGAACAATGCCAACAGCGAGTCGTTCACGGTCACCTTCAACGAGACTGTGTCCGGCGTGAATGCTGGCGATTTTGGCGTGAACCTCACAGGAACTGCGAATTACACCGGCCTGAGCGTTACCCCGATATCCGGCTCCACCTACGCTGTGACCGTGACCGGCGTGACCGGCGACGGCACCCTGCAACTCACCGTGGACCACTCGGCCTTGGACATCAGCGACGCCGCTGGCAACGTGCTGAACGCAAACTATACCAGCGGCCCGACCTATACGATCGAGCACACGGCGCCGACCGTCACCTCGGTCGGCGTGCCGTCGAACTCGACCTATATCGCCGGCCAGAACCTCGACTTCACCGTCAACTTTGGCGAGGCAGTGACGGTCACCGGAACCCCCGAAATCGGCGTGACGCTCGATACGGGCGGCACCGTCTATGCCCAATACGTCAGCGGCAGCGGCACCTCGGCGCTCACCTTCCGCTATACGGTCGTCGGCGGCGAAGAGGATCTTAACGGCGTCGCACTCGCCAGCGCCATCACGGTCAATGGCGGCACGATCAAGGACGCGGCAACGAACAGCGCTTTGCTGACGCTCAACTCCGTCAGCAACACCAGCGGCGTCGACGTCGATTCGATCCCGCCCGTTGTGACCTCCGTTGGCGTGCCCGCCGATGGCACTTACGGCGCCGGACATGTGCTCGATTTCACTGTCAATTTCAGTGAGGCCGTGCTGGTCACAACGGGCGGCGGAACGCCCTACATCGATCTGACACTGGACACGGGCGGGACGGTTCACGCCGCCTATGTGAGCGGGTCGGGCAGCAATCAACTGACGTTCGCTTATACGGTCGCGACCGGCAATGACGACATGACCGGCGTGGTGGTCGGTTCGTCCATCGTGCTCAACGGCGGCACGGTCAAGGATGCCGCCACCAATTCGGCGGTTCTGACGCTGAACAGCGTGCCGTCGACGACCAATGTGCTCGTCGACGCCATCCCGCCGACGGTCAGTTCTATCGATATTGCTGGCGCCAGCCCCAACAACGCCAGCACCGAGACCTATACGGTGACGTTCTCGGCGCCGGTGAATGGCGTCGACGCCAGCGATTTCACGCTGGTCGGCACCGGCACCGCGTCAGGCAGCATCAGCTCTGTTTCTGGCAGCGGCACGACCTGGACGGTCACTGTTGGCAGCGTCACCGGCGACGGGACGCTGCGGCTCGATCTCAACAATGCCGGCGACACCATCACTGATAATTTCGGCAACACGCTGACAGCGGCCCACACCGGCGACCAGAGTTATATGATCGAGCATACGCCGCCAGCCGTTACGTCGGTCACCGTTCCCAGCAACGCGACCTATGTCGCCGGGCAGAACCTCGATTTCGCCACGACCTTCAGCGAGGCCGTGACCGTCGACACATCGGGAGGCACGCCGCGCATCGCGCTGACGCTGGATACCGGCGGCACGGTCTATGCCGATTATGTCTCGGGCAGCGGCACCAATACGCTGACGTTCCGATACACGGTCGCGGCGGGCAATCAGGATCTGACGGGCATCGCGTCCGCAACCGCCATCGATCTACATGGTGGCACGATCAAGGACGCGGCGACGAACAGCGCTTCCGGCGCCGGACTGAACCTGACCGGAGAGCCCTCGCTTGCGAGCGTCGACGTCGACGCCATCGTGCCGGCGGTCAGTTCGGTCGCCGTGCCCGCGAACGGCACCTACGGCGCCAATCAGGACCTCGATTTCACGGTCAATTTCACCAAAGTCGTAACGGTCGATACCAGCGGCGGCACGCCGTATATCACCGTGGCCCTCGATACCGGTGGAACGGTCGACGCAACCTACCTGTCGGGCTCTGGCTCGACTGCATTGACTTTCCGCTATGTCGTGGCGTCCGGCGAACTCGATACCAATGGCATCACGGTCGGCAACAGCATTGTGACGGCCGGAGGCTCGATCAAGGACGCCATCGGCAACAATACCGCGACGACGCTGAATAGCGTCGGCTCGACCACTGGCGTGCTCGTCGATTCCATCCTGCCAACGGTCACCTCGATCGACACGGTGGCCGCCAGCACCAACAATCTCTCGACCGAGACCTTCACCGCGACATTCTCGACCGACGTCTCGCTCAATCCACCCGATACCACGGATTTCTCGTTGCATACGACGGGCTCGATCGCGGGGACGATCGCCTCCGTGACGGCGGTGAGCGGCAGCGTCTACACCATCACCGTCACCGGCGTGACCGGCGACGGCACGATGCGCCTCGACCTCAATACATTGGGCACCGGGATCACCGACCAATTTGGCAACCCGCTGACCGCGGCCCATGCCGGCGACCAGAGCTACACGATCGAACATACGCCGCCTTCGGCGACCGCCATGACAGCGCCGTCCGATGGAACTTACGGCGTCGGGCAGCCGCTGAATTTTACGGTGACCTTCAGCGAAGCCGTGACCGTCGACACCTCGGGCGGCACGCCGCGGATTGCGATCACGCTCGATACGGGCGGAACGGTCTATGCCGACTACATCAGTGGCGGCGGCACCGGCACACTGACGTTCCGCTATACGCCGACGGCTGGCGTGCAGGATCTGACCGGCATCGTGACGGGGACGGCGATCGACGCCAACGGCGGGACGATCAAGGATGCGGCGACGAACAACGCCGTGCTGGCGATCAATGCGGTCGAGCCGTCGACCGCCGGCGTCGATGTCGACGCGATCCAACCAGCGGTGACGTCGGTCGGCGTGCCGGCCAACGCAACCTATATCGCCGGCCAGGACTTGGATTTCACCGTCAATTTCAACAAGAACGTGACCGTCGACACGACGTCGGGAACGCCGTTCATCACAGTGTCGCTGAACACCGGCGGCATGGTTGATGCGCAGTACATTTCGGGCAGCGGAACCAGCACGCTGACGTTCCGCTACGTCGTTTCGAACGGCAACGAGGATGAGAACGGAGTCACGCTGGGCAACTCGCTCGTTCTCAATGGCGGCGCCATTGTCGACAGTCACAACAACGCCGCGGCAACCACGCTGAATGGCGAAGCTTCGACCACCGGCGTCCTCGTCGACGCCGTCCCGCCGACGGTCTCGACGATCACGACTGTCAATCCTACGCTCAACAATCAGTCGAGCGAGACGTTCACCGTCACCTTCTCGGAAGCGGTGACGGGCGTCGACGCCAGCGACTTCACGCTGCACACGACGGGGACTGCAGCCGGCAGCGTCGCGTCGGTCACGCAGGTCAGCGGCTCAACCTACACAGTGACGGTCAATTCGGTTACGGGCGACGGCACGCTGCGGCTCGATCTGAACAACAGCGGCACGGGGATCGCTGACCTCGCGACAAATGCGATCACCGGAGGATTTACCGCCGGCCAGAGTTACGCGGTCGAACACACGCCGCCATCGGTGACGGCCGTCACGGTCCCGACCGACGGGACCTATACCGCCGGCAAGGCGCTTGATTTCACCGTCACATTCAGCGAGCCGATCACCGTCGATACTGCGGGCGGAACGCCGAGGATCGCCATTACGCTTGATGTCGGCGGCACGGTCTACGCCGATTACCTGTCCGGCAGTGGCGGCAACACCCTGACGTTCCAGCACATCGTGCAGACCGGGGAGCAGGATTTCACGGGGATCGCGACTGCGGCCACCATAACCCTGAACGGCGGCAACATTCGGGATGCGGCGACCAACAACGCGGTTCTGGCGCTCACTGGCGAACCCTCGACGGCAGGCGTCAAGATCGACGCCTTGCCCCCGTCGATCGCCCCGGTTTCGTCCTTGCCGACACCGCCGCAACCTTCTTCGCCGGCCGCTGCTGTCCGTATCTCCAGCGAACCGGTCGGGGTGGTCAGTGCACTTGGCGACACCGCGTTCGCGACTGTTGTCGAGGCCAGTTTCACGCCGACTTTCACGGACAACGGCGACTTCGACGTTCCCGTCGCTGCCGATGGCAAATTTGATTTCCTGTCGCCGCTGTCGGCGCTCGAAGCGCAAGTGGGGGGCAACGTCACTTCCGTGCAGGCAACGCAGGCCGACGGCACGCCGTTGCCCGCGTGGCTGCATTTTGATTCCGCGACCGGTCGGTTTTCCGGCGATGTGCCGGACGGTCACGGGACGGACGGAACAAAGACGAGCGAACAGAATATCGTCATTGAACTCGTTGTCCGTAACTCCGACGGCAATGTTTCAAGGATCGTCTTCAAGATCGACTTGCAGGGAGGACGGCGGGTCCATTCGAATGCGCCACAAGGCTGGAATCGCCCGGTTCACGGCGATCCGGACACGGCCCGGCCGCTGGCCGAAATGGCGCTTCACGCCTCGCGCGATTCCGGCAGCGCAGCGCATCGGGATACCGCTCACAGCGGCGGGATCATCCAGACAGGAGACAGGGCGCCGACGGCCGGTCGTCCCGGCCTGTCGGAGCAATTGAAATTGCATGGCTGGGGAAGAATGGAGGCCGCGCGGTCGAGCTTGCTTGCCAGCCTGCGTCAAGGCGCGGCGGGATAAGGCGGTCTCTTCCGTTCACTGAAAGTCGGCTTTGATGAATCAGATCGCGCCGAACGCTCTGGAGGCACAGCTTTACGTGCTGAGCACCCTCGTTGAGCTTGGCAAGCGGGCTCGCGACGCTGCGACGCCGGCGGAGCTCGGGTTCATCATCGTCAACGAGAGCCATCGGCTCGCGCCCTATCGCCAAGCGGCGCTATGGCTTCGGGACGGAAAAGGTCGCGGCAAGATCGTTGCGGTTTCGGGCAGCCCGGTCGTCGAGCGCGACGCGCCGTTCACTGCCTGGCTCAATCAGACTTTCAGCCGGCTTGATGCGACGCGGGGCATGAGTGCGACGCTCCCGGTGACGGCTTCGGATCTAGGCGGCGCGCAGGGGGAGGAATGGTCGGATTGGTTTCCGGCCTACGGCCTGTGGGCGCCACTGACTTGCGGCGCCAATCGCCTCGTCGGCGCAATGCTTATGGCTCGCGACAGCCGCTGGAGCGAAGCTGACCAGCGTCTCGTGGCCGAACTTGCCGGAGGCTACGCGCATGCGCTTGCCGCATTCCATGGCGGGCGGCGGCGGCTCCTGTCCGGGGCTTGGAGCAGGCGTGGCGTCGTCAAGCTCGCCGCGCTTGTTGCCGCCGTCGCGGCTCTCTGGTTGCCGTTTCCCTTGTCCGCCTTGGCCCCGTCCGAAGTCGTGGCGCTTGACCCGACAATTGTGCGCGCGCCTTTGGACGGCGTCATCGATCACTTCGACGTCCAGCCGAACGCGCTGGTCGCGGTCGATCAACCGCTGCTGGAGCTTGATCCGCGCTCCATCGAAAACAAGCTTGAGGTTGCCAGCAAGGCGCTTGCGGTCTCAGTATCCGAATACCGTCAGGCGGCTCAATCTGCCCTGTTCGACGACAAAAGTCGGTCGCAGCTGACGGTTCTGTCGGGGAAAATGGACCAGCGCAGAGCCGACGTCGCCTATGCGAAATCGTTGCTCGATCGCATCCACGTTACGGCGAGCCGCAGCGGGATTGCCGTCTTCGATGATCCCAACGACTGGATTGGCCGTCCCGTGACGATTGGCGAACGCTTGCTCGAAATCGCTGATCCGTCGCAGGTCGAGCTGGAGATCTGGCTACCGGTCGCAGACGCCATTACGTTGAAACCAGGGGCGGACGTCGAGTTCTTTCTCAATACCTCGCCCGAGCGCCCGCTGCGCGCGACTTTGCGACTGGCCAGCTACGAGGCGACGCCATCGCCGGCCAATCTTCTCGGCTACCGATTGAAAGCCCGTCTGGATCCGGCGGCGCAGGTTCCACGAATCGGCTTGCGCGGCACAGCCAAAGTCTACGGCGAGAAAGTAAGCCTCTTCTACTATCTAGCGCGTCGTCCGCTAGCCAGCGCCCGCCAGCTGCTTGGCTTTTAAGCCATGGGCAGATTCGCCGCGCCAGACCGCCAAGTCCGCTGGGGGCTTCCTCCGTTGCGCGAGGAAGTTTCGATCTTCTCCGGTCCGTCGACGCATGCGGGCGCGCCGACCTGGACATTACGCGATCCCACCCGAAATCGTTTCTATCGGTTGGGCTGGGAGGAATTTGAGATCCTGTCGCGGTGGGATAGCGGCGACGTCGACACCTTAATCCATCGGGTCAACGCGGAGACAACGCTGACGATCGAGCCGCAGGATGCGGAGGATCTGATACAGTTTCTGTTGGCCTACGATCTCTTCAGTCTGTCAGGATCTCAGGCAACCTCGAGGCTGGTGGAAAAGGCCGAACGGCAACGCGAGACCTGGGCGCAATGGCTCCTGCATAACTATTTGTTCACCCGCATTCCGCTGATCCGGCCCGATCGCTTCTTGACCTCGGCCTATCCCTACATTCGGTTTCTCTATAGCCGAACCGTGGCGATCGCGATTCTCATCATCGGCGTGACCGGGATCTATTTGATCGCACGGCAGTGGGACGTCTTTCTGAATACGTTTGTCGATCTGTTTTCAGTCCAGGGGGCCGTCTGGTTCGGTGCGACGCTGGTCTGCCTGAAGGTGGTGCACGAACTTGGACATGCGTTCACAGCCAAACGTTATGGTTGCCGTATTCCTCAGATCGGCGTCGCGCTGCTGGTCATGGTGCCGATGCTCTACTCGGACGTCAACGATGCCTGGAAGCTGACGTCGCGGAGCCAGCGTCTCGCCATCGGTCTGGCCGGGGTGACGGCGGAATTGTGCTGTGCGGCGATCGCCGCGTGCGCCTGGGGGTTCCTGCCAATCGGGCCGGCGCGAAGCGTCGCCTTTCTGGTGGCGACCTCGACGTGGGTTACGACGCTGCTGATCAATCTGAGTCCGTTCATGCGCTATGACGGCTATTTCGTTCTGTCCGATTGGCTCGAGACGCCCAATCTGCACACGCGATCCTTCGCGCTTGCCCGCTGGTTTATGCGTGAAAGCCTGCTTGGCCTGGGCGACTCGCCGCCGGAATATCAGCCTGCCGCCCGGCGCCGCTTCATGATCGCTTTTGCCTACCTCACCTGGATCTACCGGTTCTCACTCTTCATCGGAATCGCGTTGATCGTCTATCATTTCGCTGTGAAAATCGTTGGCATAGCGATGCTCGTGACCGAGCTCGGTTTCTTTATAGTTCGGCCGATTTTCAACGAAGCTTGGGTCTGGTGGAAAAGGCGCATGGACCTTCGATGGAACAGACGAACAGTCCTGAGCCTTGTGGCGGTTGCGTCCGTCTTGGCGCTTCTGTTCGTCCCGTGGAAATCTGGGATCGAAGCCCCCGCCGTCCTGAAGAGCAAGCAGCATATCGATGTCTTTCTGCCCGAGTTTGGCGCGCGGATCAGGCGTGTCGACGTCGCCGAGGGCGCCCCTGTGGAGAAGGGCGCGCCGCTATTGCAGCTAGCCTCGCCCGATCTCGACGCCAAGATCGATGAAGCGAAGAGCGAGTTGAGCATCCTCGAATGGCAGATGGGCGCCAAGGGAATGGATGCCGCTCTTCTGGCGCGCAGCCAGGTGACGGAGGAGCTATGCCTAAATTTGGGTGACGGCGTGAATCAGGCGGCGAATTTGGCTTCCGGCGCGACCTCGATTCCGTCGCGGAATTTGGCGCCTTTGACGACCTTCGGCAACTGGTTCTGACCTTGCAGCCTGCGC
>PLSZ01000639.1:21433-24773 GCA_003164305.1 Acetobacteraceae bacterium | reverse complement strand
GCGGCTTATCTTGATGCCTATGCGGTCGAGCCGGGCTATGACGAAAGCCCTGTCGGAGAGTCGATGTTCACGATGTCTGGCATAAGGGCGTTTGGGGACCGGATCAGCCGCGTCAATCAAATGGAACCGGCGCCGACAACATCGCCGAACAAGTCCCAACTCTTGCCCGCCCAACGCATCATCTGGACCTGCCCGATGGTGTGATAGTTGGTTGGGCTGGTATTGACCCGGATACCGGGCAGCAGCAGCGGCACCTCGACATCCTTCAGGTTGGCCGCCTGCTTCATCAAATTCTCGCGCGAGAAATCGTTGCCGCATTGTTGCAGCACCGGGATCATCGTCATCACGGCGGCGGACCCGTAGGAATAGAAAGCGTCGTTCAGATCGGCGCCCGGCAGTTGCTTTTGCATGATGCCGCGCCAAAGTTTGATCCCCGCGTCATCCTTCCAACGCGGGTCGGACGGATCTTTGTAATAGGTGCAACTGATCAGTCCGAGGGCCTTCTCCGGGCCGGCGGGTTCGATCACCGCTCCAACCGACGTCGAAACATCCGACAGAATGTGCAATGGCTTCCACTGCATGTCCGCCAACTTGCGAATGATCTGACTGGCGAATTTCGGCGTCGCCGCCGAGATCAGCACATCGACCTTCTCGCTTTGCAACGAGATCGCCTGGCTGTCGATGGTGGCGTCGGTGACCTCATACGATACGGCGACGACTCGTTTCGCGAACGCATCGCCAAGGGCGTCGCGCAGACCGCTCAGGTAATCCTTACCAAAGTCGTCGTTCTGGTACAGCAACCCTATCTTCGCATCCGGCTTCTCCTTCAATGCGTATTTCGCGAAGATCCGCGCCTCGACACGGTAGCTTGGCTGGAATCCGATGGTCCAGGGCCAGGTTTTTGGATCCTGAAACTTATCCGCGCCGGAGCCCACGAACAAATCCGGGATGTGCTTTTGATTGACGTATTTCAGAAAGCCTGAATTCGCCGCCGTCCCGAGCGTGTTGCACAAGCAGGCCACATCATCTTCCTCGACCAGGCGGCGGACCTGCTCGATCGCTTTCGAGGGCGTATAGGCGTCGTCATAAGACAGAAACTTCACCTTGCGCCCGTTGACGCCGCCTTGTTCGTTGAACCAGTTCCAGGTCGCGGTGTGGGCCCGGCCGATCGCGCCATAGGCGGACGCCGGGCCGCTATAAGCGGCGGTGCCGCCGATGCGGATTTCGGTGTCCGTGACGCCGTTCTCGGCGGCGCGGGCGACATAAGGCATGGCGAGGACTGAGGCGGCGGCTTGCAGCAGTCGGCGGCGGCGCATGGCGGCTCTTCTCCGGTTTTTCTCGGCGTTCCCGGGGGATTGTGACCATGGAGCGGCAATGGAAGCAACCACGCGCGGCGGGTTCGCGACTTTCTGCTGGCGCCCTACCTCGCCTGGGGCGCCTGTCTATCCCAAACATCACCCCGCTGCGTTCTGACAGTCAACAACAGCAACGAAAGCGCGGCACCCGTCGCGGCCAGCACCAACAAGCCGATCCGGTAGCTGCCGGTCTCCTGATACAGGTACCCCATCAAATAAGGCCCCGTGAACCCGGCGATATTCGCGATCGCGTTGATCGTCGCGATGCCGGCGGCCAGCGCCGGGCCGCGCAGGAAACGTTCCGGGAGAGCCCAGAACGCCGGCAGGTAGCCGAACATGAAGAACCCGGCCACGACGATCGCGGCCATCTTCGCCACCGGCTCATCGAACAGCGTGGACACCGCGACGCATATCGCGCACAGCACGATCGCTCCGGCGGCGCACCCTCGGCGGTTCTGTGTCGCGTCCGAGATGAACCCAACGGTCGTGATCCCGAACAGCGCCGCGACGAACGGCAGCGCGGAGACCACGCCCACCATCGTGTTTGACAAGCCAAACCCTTTCACGATCTGCGGCAGGAAAAAACTCAGGCCGTAGTTGATGATCACCGCGCCGAAACAAACCACGCCCAGAGCCAGAACGCGCGGGTTTCGCAAGGCGTCGAGCGCGTGCCCGTGCTCGGTCGCGGGCGATTCGGCGGCCATGCGCTGGACCAGCCATTCGCGCTCTTCGGTGCTGAGCCAGGTGGCCTCCGACGGGCGATCGGTCAGGGTCCGCAGCAATACGAAGGCGAGGATCAGCGTGGGCAACGCCTCCAGCACGAACAGCCACATCCAGCCGCGTAAGCCCAACACGCCGTCGAGGCCCAGGATGAGGCCGGAGACGGGGGCGCCGATGACGGTGGAGAGGGGGATCGACAGCCAGAAGAACCCGCCGATGCGCGCGCGATACGACGCGGGGAACCAGGTGGTCAGGAAGAACACCACGCCGGGATACAGCCCCGCTTCCGCCAGGCCGAGCAACGCGCGCACCGCGTAGAAACTGTAATCGCCGCGCACGAACACCATGCACAGGGACACGAGGCCCCAGCTCAACATGATGCGCGACAGCCAGCGCCTTGCGCCGACGCGGGCGAGGATGACGTTCGACGGCACCTCGAACAGCACATAGGGCACGAAGAACACGCCGGCGCCGAAGCCGTAGGCGGCGGCGGACAGGCCGATGTCGCGGTTCATCGTGATGGCGGCGAAGCTGACGTTGACGCGGTCCAGGTAGGCGAGAAACGCCGCCGTGATCAGCAGCGGAACGAACCGCCTCGCCACCTTGCCGATGACGATTTTTTCCTGAACCATGTTCGTCCCTTTCGTTTATTTATCATACTATATCCTTCCGCCGCCGGCGCGCCATGTCAACGTCGTGGCCAGGCACCTGAGGGTGAGGAAGCGCCGGGGCTTTGCCCCCGGGTCAAGCCCGGGGCAGGCTCCGAGACCCCACGAGGGACGCTGCCCCATAGGCATCAGGATAAGCCTGGCGAAGGCGAAAACCTTTCCCCCGTACGTCATCCTCGGGCTCGACCCGAGGATCGGCTCTCCCAGACACATTGTCCGCCTTTTGGCCGCCGTGGCGTGTGGAGAGATCCTCGGGTCGAGCCCGAGGATGACGCGAAGAGGCAAATATTTACGTCCCCAGTGGTTTATCGTGATGCCTATGGGGCAGCGCCCCAACGCTTACGCCACCTCAGGCACCAGGCCGCGGCGTTCGCCGAGGGCGCGGTGGGTGAGTGTGCTCACCAGGATCGTCGCCACCAACGAAAGCCCGCCGCACAGCACCAGCGCGACTTTGAAATCCCCGGTCAGGGCCACGAGATACCCGGTGACGATCGGACCCAGAATGCCGAACGTGATGCCTCCCAGAGTGAAAAACGCATAGGTGCGGCCGACATCGGCGGGCGAGCGCAGCCGGTCATTGGCCAGCGCGAAATTCAT